>NZ_JBHYYB010000172.1:0-11804 GCF_042752535.1 Kitasatospora sp. NPDC059327
CGACGGACAGCACGACTTCGACAGCACGAGGACCCCGAGACGACATGAAAACAGCCTACATACTTAGAGCTGACATTTCAGGTGCAGGACACTAGCGCTCCTGAACACGCCGTCGGTCGGTGCGTTCACCACAGGCCCTCCACCAGTCGCCGCCCGTCGCACCCGCAGGCGCGCCGCCACCCTCGCGGCCCCACCGCGCTGCTCCGCTACACCGCCGGGTGCCCGTGACCACGGGCGGAGGTGCGGACGGTGAGGAGCGCTTGAACGCGCCGGCGGAGGGCTTCGTCCTGGCCGATGAGGCGGTCCTCGACTCCGGCGCGGATGGTGCGGGCGTCGCCGTGCGCGAGGACGGTGAGCTGGGCGAGCTGGGCGTCGGTCAGAGCGGCGACGCCGAGGGATTCCAGGGCCTCGCAGGCGCCCTGGGGGTCGGCGTCTGTCTCGGCGGCCCCGAGGGCGGCTGCGGCGAGTGCGGGGAGGTCGAGCGAAGCGGGTTCCGCGACGGCCAGCAGGGCCAGCACGGCGCTCGGGGCCGGCCTCGGATCGGCGAGGGCCGCTTCCAGGTGCGGCCCGAGCGGCCGCCCCGCCGCCCCGAGCAGCGCGGCAGCACGGGCGGCGCGCGCCAGAGACCACTGGGACCAGAGGTTCGCCGCGGCGCGGCGGAACACGGAGTCCAGAACGGCGACCGACTCGCCCGCGTCGCCAGTGACGTGCCACAGCGCCTCGGCGATGGCGCTGTCCGCGTCCAGTGCGGGCATGGTGCCGACGTCCGGGGCGCTGAGTGCCGCGCGCAGCGCGGGCACCAGCGTCGCCGCGCGGGGGCCGAGTTCCCCCGCCGCGGCCGCGGCGTGCCTGCGCCGGGTGGTGCTCTCGCGGAGCTCGGGCCCGAGCAGGCGCAGCAGGGGTACGGTGTCACCGGTGAGGTCGTACAGGGCCCGCGCGGCCGCGAGTGTGCCGTGCTCGGCTGCCGCTCGCAGGGCCGCGACGGCGCGGGCCCGCTCCGACGGCGCGCCGTCCTGGGTGACGGCGGTGATGGCGCGGGCCGCCTGGTCGCCGCGGTGGGGAAGGAGCGCGCACAGCTCGGGAAGGGCCGGGGCCGCCGAAGCGCCCCAGCCGGCCAGGAGGTCCGTCAGCTGCCAGGGCTCGTTGCCGCTGAGCGCCTCGGGGCGGGCGAGCCGGGTTCGGACCGCGGTGAGGAGGTCACGGTCGTAGGGGAGGACGCGGTCCGGGCTGCGCAGTCCGGTGGCCGCGTCCAGGGCCCGGGGCCTCCTCCCGAGGCCGGCGGCCAGCAGGGGCGTCGCCATGGCCGGGGCGATGAGGACCAGGGCGGCCAGGACGCGGTCTGCGGGGTCGTCGTCCTGTTCCGGGGCACGTGCGGCCAGCGGGAGCAGAACGTCCGCCGCCGGCGCGGCGGCCGGGCCCAGGCGTCCGAACAGAGACGACAGGTCGAGCACCGACGCCTCGTCGACGCAGGCCGCACGCAGGGCCGGCACCAGCCGGGACGGGGCGCTGCGGGAGAGCATGCACGCACGGTCGGCCGCCCAGGTGCCCTCCGCCCGGACCTCGGCCCGGCTGTCGCGCAGCGCCGCCTCCGCGAGGGCGAACGCCGCCTCGCGCTCCGCCGGGTGGTCGCGCTTCAGGAGGGCCTCCACCACGGCAGCCAGCGGCTCCGTCCGGTCGAGATCGAACGCCGAGTGCAGCTCACCGGCGGGCAGCAGGGAAAGCATCGCGCTGCGCAGGGCCCCGGTCCACGGCGCGCCCGCGTCCAGGTGGGCGAAGACGGCAGCCAGGCGCACCCCGGCGGGCCGGGACGGCTCCAGGGCGTCGGCCGCCACAGCGGCGCCGGTCTCCGGGTCGATCCGGGCGATCCCGGAAAGGATCTCCGCCCGGACCGCGGCCGCGGGCTCCACCTCCCAGCGCGCGAGCAGAGCGGGCAACGCGACCGACGCGCGGGTATGGGACACGGTCCAGGCGGCGGCCCGCCGAATGTCCGCGTCCGCTGCCTCCAGCAGCGGCAGGAGCAGCGGGAGTTGGTCGGCCACGGTCGCCCGGACCGTGCCGGGCTCCGCCCCGTGCTCGTCCTCGCTCGCGGCCATGTCACCGAGCAGCGACAGCACGTCCGCCGTACGGTGGCCGGCGGCCGCGAGCCCCGCCAGGAACGGGACCGCTACCGCACTGGCGTCGTAGACCGTCCCCTGGTGCAGCACAGTCCCGTACAACTCCGACAGGGCCTCCTTCGCCGCGTCCGCGTCCGCCCCGGCCAGCGCCCGCAGCAGATCTGGCAGGTCCTCCGCGCTGCCGTACGCGTGGGAGTGGGAGGACCAAGAGAGGGAGTCCAGACCGTCGAGCGGATGTACGAGTTCCATGCGGACAATCGTGGCAGTTCCCTCCGACATACCCTCAGGAGCTCCACCTGCAGGAGGCGCGGGAAGGTCGAACGAGGCGGGGTCCGCGACGGACGGCAGGGACGTCGCGGCGGTCGGTGTCCGCGTAGTCAGTAAAGTGCTCAGCCAATTAGAGATGAACGTGCTCAGCCCGTAGCTCACGATTCTGTGCCCCTCCGCGGGCGGTGTCCGCGCCATGGGGTTTACTCCTTGCCGTGGACAGCGCTAGTCATCTCGCCGTGATCGAAGAAATCTTGGCCAGGCCGCTGCCGGGCGAGGGGACCGCCCAGGAGAGTGGACAAGGAGCCCAGGGTCACCAGATGGTCGATCTCGCAGCTGGCGATCGTGAACCTGCTGAGCTGAACGCGGTCGTGACCGCGCTGAGGTCGCGGTTCGGGCCATCCAAGACCGTGGCCTTGGACGGGTTGATGGATCCGTCGCTCCGACGGCTGCCGGGTCCACCGCTGGCCGACGTTCTCGCGGGCCGGGCTATCGAAATGTATGGGTGGAGCGTGGGGCAGAGGTGGCTTGGGGTCGGCCTGTTCAAAGGCGTCGGCGACGCTGCCCCGCGTCTGACCGCCGTGGTGAGCGCCGTGGCAGCTCCAACTCCTGCGGGTCAGGAGGGACCCGCCGCGTTGTCATGGGTTGAGGAACTGGCCGCACTCACCGGTTGGCGAGGGCCCCGGCGGCTGGTCGACTGGGAGTCGGTGGAACGGAAGCTGCGCCTTCGCCTTCCCCGGGACTACAGGCTGCTGGCCGAGACCTTCGG
The DNA here is from genome assembly GCF_042752535.1 of Kitasatospora sp. NPDC059327. Taxonomy (NCBI): domain Bacteria; kingdom Bacillati; phylum Actinomycetota; class Actinomycetes; order Kitasatosporales; family Streptomycetaceae; genus Kitasatospora; species Kitasatospora sp. NPDC059327. The sequence goes on from NZ_JBHYYB010000172.1 coordinate 3,151, forward strand.
TGCGGGTACCTTCGACGACAACCTCGAACTCTGCGCGCCGGGCTCAAAGTACTTGGACCTCGACCTGATCACAACCGACCCCACCGAGTTCGCCGGCCCCGCTCCCTCCAGCAGTCCCGCAATCGGGCTCCTCCAATGGGCCGTGACCTCGGCCGAGCACTCGTTCTGCTGGCTGGTGGAGGATCCGGACCCGGACAAGTGGCCGGTCTTCGCTCGCAGCGACAAGTGGGATCCCTGGGAGCGGTTCGACTGCTCCTCGGCCGAGCTCGTCCACCGGATGCTGACCGATCCACAGCATCCCTACTCCCTCGCGCGACACTTCGACACCCACTGGTTCACTTCCGCCGAACAAGCCGCGGAGGCCTTCTGGGACGACTTCCATCCACATTCGTGAGTCAGCTTCCGGCATGCGAGGTCGCAGCGGTCAGGGCGCGTTCGCGTCCCACGTACGGGTGAACGTGCCCAGTTCTGGAGGTGTTGAGAGCTCACGTTCGGCAGTCTGCTGTCCGGTGTGTTCTCGTGGCGAAGGACGATTGACGATGGTCTTGGACCCACATCGCTTGTTGGAGCTTCGGCGGTTCCGCGGTCTGTCCGAGTCCGGGGCGATGAGCTTGTCGGAGATGGCGAAGGAGACCGGGCTGAACTGTCCGACCGACTACTGGGTCAACCGGAGGTGTCCTGGATCACTGCCCACCGACGCCTTTCTCGCGACTACGAGACCAGCCCGGCCCTGCGCACCGCTACGGTCCTGCTCGCCCCGCTGGTGGACCGCGCGGCGGCGATCCGCCCGCTGGAGCCAGTAGGACCCGGACCAGGCGGTCGGCACCTGGGCCGCCCGTCTGGACGATGTCCTGCTCGCCCTCGGCGCCGGCCCTCGCGGTCACACCGGCGATCTGTCGGTGAAGGAGGTCACCGCCTGGATGGAGGCCAACCGGAATCCGCCCGCCGTCCTCACCAGCGGCATGATCGCCCATCAGATCTCCCAGCCGCGATCGCGACGGTGTGGCTCGCCCTCGAACAGCTCGCTCAGGACGACGCCGTTGCCCACGGCCCCGGCGGTTGGACGCTTCTCACCAAGTGATCCGGCTCGTCCGGTCGCCCGGTCACGGGCGCGGTGTCCGGCCCGGCGGGGTGACAGCGGGGTCGGCCAGGATCCGCTCGACGGGGTCGGAGCAGAACCGGTAGCCGTCCGCTCGGGTCTGGCTCTTGCTCACCTTCGACGCGGTCAGCCGGCTGCGCGCAGGGGCTCGGCGTGCCGGATGTCCCCGGCGAGCAGGGCCTGGGCCTCGGTGGTGATCCGGGTCCGCTCGCCCAGCCGTGCCGCGCGGACCGTGGCGGGGTCGTCGGACTCGACCAGGTCGGTGCGTACATCCAAGTGCTCCTCGCACACCCTGGTCAGGTGGGAGGAGTAGCTGAGCGCCTCCTGGCGGCAGCCGTAGAAGGTGCACAAGCGCTGCGCCAAGGGCCGCAGCTCCTCCTGGGCCTGAACGAGGTAGTGCAGGCCGTTGGTCCTCAGGATCACGAGCGGCTCGCCGTACTCCTCGAACACCTCCTCCAGCAGCAGGACCAAGTCGGCTGGGCGCGTGTCGCCGCCCGGCAGGTCGTCGTCAAGGCCGGCAGCGGCGACTGGCTGGCGCGTCACCCGCGGCACCGCCCCCGACCGGATCGTCTCCACCGTCGACCCCGAGTCCCGTCACGTCCACAAGACCCGCACCCGCCGCCAGGACGGCTACAAGGCCCACCTCGCCATCGAACCCGAGACCACGATCCACACCGAGGTCGAACTCACCCCCGGCGCCGGGAGCGAGCACCACGAGGCAGCCGTTGCCCGCGAACTGCTCGCCGGCGAGGACCGGAGCGTCGAGGCGTTCGGCGACACCGCCTACTCCACCGGCACCGCGCGCCAGGCCCTCGGCGAGGCCGGGCACACGCCGTTCTTCAAACCGGTCACCCAACGGCCCGCCGTCGCGGGTGGCTTCGTCCTCGACGACTTCCGCATCGACGGCCCGGGCGGCACGGCCACCTGCCCGGCCGGCCGCACCGTCCCGCTGTCACCCGACCGCGGCCCCGAACTCGCCCGCACCGCGAACTTCGGCAACCGCTGCACCGACTGCCCGCTCCACGAACGCTGCACCACATCGAAGACCGGCAAGAACCTGCGGATCCAGCCCGGTTGCGACCTTCAACGAACGGCCCGGCAGCAAGCCGCCGACCCGGCATGGCAGGACGCCTACCGCCGCTGGCGGCCCCCGGTCGAACGAGCCGTCGCCCGGCTCGTCGGCAACCGAAACCGCCGCCTGCGCCACCGAGGAACGACCAAGAACAACGCCTGGCTCCACACCCGCGCCGCCGCCCTCAACCTACGCACCCCGATCAACCTCGGACTCACCCACAACGGCACGACCTGGCAGATCCGGGCTACCGCCTGACGGCGGCAGCCCGGACCACACCAAGATCTTCATCAGCCTTCTAGCGTCGCGGTGTGACGAAGACGTCGTTCACGACGTACCCGTCCAGTCCGTGCAGCTCGCCGTAGGCGATCAGGTCGCTGCTCCGGTTGATGAACCCGCGTCCCGAATAGTTGAGCGAAGTGTTGCAGAGGACGCTGAATCCGGTGAGTTCGCCGAAGGCGGTCAGGAGTGCACCCATGGCCGGGTTCGCGGTCGGGTCGACGGTCTGGGTGCGGGCCGTTCCGTCGACGTGGGTCACCGCGCACAGGTCGGCGGATTCGACCCGACTGAAGTACAGCATGTAGGGGTCGGGGAGGCCACCGCCGAACCAGCGGCCCGCTTCCTGCTCCAGGCAGATCGGGGCGATGGGGCGGTAGCTTTCGCGCTGTTTGATCCTGTTGAGCCTGGCCGTGGTCTCCTCGGTGAAGGGAGCGGCCAGGATCGACCGGTTCCCGAGGGCGCGGGGGCCGATCTCCCAGCGGCCCCGCGCCCAGCCGATGATCTTCCCGTCGCGGAGGTGGCGGGCGACCTCGCCGTGATCCAGCGGGCGGATCTCGTAGCGCTGCGGGTCGAACTCGATGTCCTCCACGAATTCGCCGCCCGCGTAGACATCCCACTCCAGGTCGGCCGACCCGGTGTAGAAGTGCTGGGCGTCGATGGCGGTGCCGATCGCGGATCCGCTGTCGTTGGGACACGGCGGAACGAAGACTGCGGGGAAGAGCCCGCACTCGCGCCAGCGCCGGTTCCACTCGCAGTTGAGCCCGCAGCCCCCGGAGATGAGCAGCGGAATTCCCTCGGTCAGGTACTCCCGGGCGTACGCGTGGAAGCGGTCGAAGATGGCGTCCGAGAGCCGGGCCGCCAGGTTCTTGTAAGCGCTCGATTCGCCCGCTCATGCCGGCCCAGGACCGGCCACTTCTCCTCCAGCACCACCGCGCTGCCCAACACCCCTCCTCAGCCCATGGGGACGCCGCAGGATACGAGACGGCTCCTGCGGCGTGTGATTCCACGTAACTGATAGGAAGTCGGCCGGCATCGCCCGCCACCTCGTTCCGTTGTCGACGAGGAAGCGGACCGCGTCCAACATCACTCGGTGGCAGTACGCCTCCGGCTGCCCGCCCCGCCCGCGCAGCCAGCCCGGCAGCAGCGGCCGCACCACCGCCCACTCCGCATCGGACATGTCGGTGGGGTAGCGGCGCACACGGGTCCCGTGGTCGGCGGCGTTCCCGAACCGGTGTGCCAGGCAGTCACACGCGAGAGTGACCGAAGTGGACCCCGCTCCCGCGATGCCGTAGAACTGCGACAACAGGGCCTCCTGGACCGCTCTTTGGCGTAGACACCCTTCGAGCTACCGAGAGGCCCTGCTCTCATACACGCCAGCCGTCACAGTCACCCGATCGAGACCCATTCCGACAGATGTCGGTCCAGACCGGACCGACAACAGTCGCTGAGCTCATGGGCCGAAGGTCGCGGGCCGAGTCCAGCAGACCGCCGTCATCGCCGGAAGAGCTGAGGGTAGGGGCAGGCATCCAAGGGCTCGGCTGGCCGATCCGTCCAGTGCCACCAGATGTGACCCTCCGGGCACTTCCAGGCGTGTCGGCACACGCGCTGCTTGTCCTCATCGCGGAGCGACAGAACAAGGCCCAGGCTCTTCAGCACTCGCCCGCAGTCAGGGCAGCTCGGCGGCTCTGGGGCGTGGTCCATGGCGGCCAGGCTAGCTCACCCGATCGAAACTCCCGTTCGACCCACACCCCTTAAGATCGGAACGACAACAGCCACTTAAGGGCGAACGTGTCCTGCGGATGTTCCCGGCCGTTCTGCCTACCGGGCGCAGGGGCGTCTGCGAACGGGGTCTCCGTGGCCCTGTCCAGGGCCGCAGGATGCAGTCCCGGAGCTTGTGCCCCGGTTGCCCTCGGTTCCGCCTACTCTGTTGAGGGCGCCGACTGTTGGCATCCGGGCTTCATGATCGGGTGCCGTGCATCGACGTGGTACTCGTGCACCCCAGGGGCGGGTGGATCTGACAACAGATTGAGATGGGAGTCACGATGGCGATGGGGCGAGCGGGAGCGGTCCTGTTAGCACTGGGTGGGGTTCTGGTGGCAGCAGGCGGTGTCACGGCGGTTGCTCTTGCCCGTGACACGGGAGCCGTTGTGGTCCCGGAGAACGTTCCTCTGTCTCCCGAGGTGCAGAGGTACGTTCAGGACCCGGAGGCGTTCGAGGACTATATGCGCTCGCACCCGCCAAAGCCGTTCATGGGAGAGATCCATGTCGGCGGCAAGTAGCAACCCAGGTGGGGCTGCGCATGGTTGGGCGCACAGCCCCACCTGGGTTGCGACTGTCGTCAGTGCGCGTTGAGCCAGTTGATCAAGCCTGTGGCGTTTCCTCCGTGGTTGGAGGAGTACAGGTAGTTGTCTGTCCAGTTGTTGTTGCTGTCCACCATGCGGTGGCTGTTGGCGCCCACGATCTGGTTGTTCCCGCCGAAACCGACGATGATGGGGCCGCCGCTGGCGCCGTGGCCCATGTCGCAGCTGAGCCTCAGGCGGTCGTCGAAGGGGTTCCAGTTGCCCGCGTCGACGGCGTTGCCGTGGCAGTACATGGCCTTGGCGGCGTCGTGGAAGTCTGAGTCGGGTCGGTTGTACCCGTTGGCCGGGTAGCCGAGGGATGTGACCCCGTCGATATCGGCGGCTCCGTTGAAGCGGTACCCGTAGGCGCCGAGCCAGTCCTGGACCTCCGCGAGCAGTTCACCCGCTACGGCCTGCCCGGCACCCGCCCCGCGCTGCGCGCCTACGTCGGCTTGTCCACCGAGGGCGAGGACCCCAACGCTCCCCTGCCCGACCCCTGGGAACGGTTCCGCGATCGCTGAACGGCCGTTCGCCGGACGCCGATGGGTCCCGGTGTCCCATCGGCGACACGGCGCCCGCCGCGTCGCGCTGAAGAACACCGGCCGCCCGCCCGGCCCAACCTGCGCGGGTGCACGACGGTCACCGGCCAGCCCCGGCCGGGCTCTTCGGCACCGCGGGTCGACGCCGTTACAGTGGCCGTTCTGATTACTCGCACGGTCGCGGCCGTGCGAACGGGAAGGGCCGTTGCAGCGTCCTGAACCTGGCCGTGCGGTGCCCGGGGAGGACGACCCGCGAGCGGCCCACCGTGCAGGCCCGTACAACCGCGGCCCCGCCCGGCGACACGAGGTGGCCGAACCGGGCCGCGGCGGCCGGACGGTGCCCATGCGCGGTAAGTACACCTCCACGACCGGCCCGGTGGATCTGGCCCGGCTCCTCGACGCAATGTCGGCGGTCCCCGACGACCGGTTCGTGCCGAGCTGGATCGTGGCGCCGACCCACGACGCGTTCACGGTGCTGGAGCGCCTGGACAGGGCAGTCGGAGAGACCAGCCGGAAGGTCCGTGCGCTGCGCCGGGGACTTGTGCCGTCCTGGGCCGAGGACCCGTGCGGTGGCGCGCGGACAGGCAGTGACGAAGTGTCGCTCAGGTCGGGCCGGCAGCCGGCCCGAAGAGCTGGTCGTGGAGGTCCGGCTCGCGGCCCGGCCAGGCCGGGGACTGGGCGTTCCCCTGCGGATGAGTGCGAGGACCTCGGCCGGGCCGCCCCGTACCTGGGCTCCGCACTTCTGGCCCTGGCCATGGGTAGTCCGCGCCGGGCCGCCTTCCAAACGGACAGGACCAACAGCCTCCTGGACGTCTGTCCAGCCTGACCCACCCCCGGCGAACGACGCAGCACCGACCGGGCAGCCGCGCACCCGAACCGCCTGCCGTGCTGACCCTGTACTCGGTCCTCGTCGCGTCCGTACGCGGCGAGCAGGGCATCGACCTCCGTGAGCCGGGCGCGCAGACGCAGCCTCTCGGCGCAGGGCGTCGAGGTCGACCCGGTCGTCCACGAGGGTCGCGCGGCGGTCCCCTCGGCATCGACGGCGCGGCGGGGGACGTCGTGGATCTCCAGCACCGTGTCGTCCAGCGCGCCGAGGGCCCGCTGGGCCGAGCTGCCGCCCCGGCCCGCCCACGCCGCCGCACGGTTCTTCGTTGGCCCGGGCCGATCTCAGCGGTCGGCCCCGACGGGAGCGAGGCGGGGCGCGGGCTTCGCCGTGGAACCCCGGCCGGCGGGAGCGTCATTCCCGGGATGTCGTCCACGGGGCGGTCCATGGATCGTCGTAGGGCTCGTCGCCGGTGTCGGAGGGCGTTGCCTCCCGGGACTGCGTGCCACGGGCCCAGAAGCGCCGCTCCTCCTCCTGCTGCGTCGCCACGTCGGGGACGGCGGCGATCGCCTCCGCGAAGCGGCCCTGCCCGACCAGCAGTTCGGCCAGGACGGTCCACGCCCGCCTGCCGGGCAGCGGGCGCAGGTGGGCGATGGCCTCCTCCACGCGGCCGTCCTGGGCGAGCAGCCAGGCGATGGTCGGTTCGCGGTCGTCGACCTCGTCGGCCGGCAGGGCCAGGAGCTCGGTGCGAGCGTCCCGGGCCCGCCCCGACTCCCCCATCAGCCACCACCGGTTGTCACGGAGCCAGAACGCCTCGTTGTGAGCGAGGAAGTCGGGGCTGCGCCCGTCGGTGAGTTCCAGGGCCAGGTCGTGCCGGCCCTGCTCGGCGAGCAGGACCATGGCCGCCTGGAGGAGGTTGCCGTCGTGGAGGTTGTCGAAGGTGTGCTCCACCGCCTTGACGGCATCCTCGAACCGGCCCTGGCGCATGAGCAGTTCCAGTAGCTGGTTCTCGTAGCTGCCCGGGTACTCGGCGGTCTCGACGAGGCCGCGTAGGTGGGACTCCGCTTCGGCGGTCCGGCCCAGGGCTTCCAGGGCCTCCACGTACGGGCGTACGGCAGCGGCTGCGGCGGGGCCGGTCGCGAGTTCGCGCAGCTCCGTGACCCGGCCGAGCCGGGCGAGCAGCGAGGCGTGTTCGCGATCCGCCCCCCAGCCGCGCATCGCGGCCGCGTCCGCCGCACACAGTCCGAGCGCCTCGTCGGTGCGGCCCGAGCGTTCCAGGACACGGACCTGGGCGGACAGGGCGTCGCTCAGGTGACGGACCTCGGACTGTCCGGGGTCGCGGCGCACCTTCTCGGCGATCGGGCCCAGCAGTTCCAGCACCCTCTCGTCGCGGCCCTGGCCCTCGGTCACGGCGACCAGGGTCCACAGTGTCCGTTCGTCGAGCGGCCGCCCGGTGAGCGCGTCGATCGCCTCGTCCACCAGTCCGGCCCCGACCAGGACCTCGGCGTAGTCGCGCCACGCATCGTGCGCATCCTCCTCCCTGATCCCGGGCCGTACCAGTTCCAGCGCCTGCTGGACGCGGCCACACCGCAGCAGAACGTCGGCCCCCGCGCGCACCGCAGGCTGCCAGCCGGTGGCAGCGAACGGCCCGATCACCCCCCAGGCCCGCTCGAACTCCCCCATCGCGCACAGCCCGCGCACCGCGCCCTGCGCGCAGGACCAGTCCTCGCGCCCGCGAGCCACCTCCACCAGGAGGTCGCCACAGCCGTGGTCGAGCAACGCATCGACCAGCTTCTGCGGGACTCCTCCGGCGTTGCCCCGCTGCCAGACAAGATCATCGACGTTCACGAAGGCACCCTAGAACGCGCGACCGGTCCGCGCCGGCTCCGAGTTCGAGCTGACCGTCACCGGCCTCCCGGAGGCGGACGGCGAGCACATGGTCGCCGGCCTTCTGGTCGCCCCGCACTCCAGGGTCCGGGTGAGGCTCACCGACGGCCAGGCCGCAGGGCTCGGCCTGTCGCCCGGCGTCGGCTACACGGTGACCGGCACCCTGACCAACCTGAACGACACCGCGGTCGAGCTCATGACCTCCACCCCAATGACCGTCCCGGCCCGCTGGCTCCACCCGCTGGACCCGGACGGCTCGGCGCGGCGGTCGTAGCCGGCGGTCATTCCGCGGGCCCCCGCCGATGCCGGCCGCGGTGGCGGCGTCCGTCGTGGTGGCGAGGGCGGACAGCCCGAACCCATGCTGTTCGGCACGGTGCCGGGCGTCACCGCGGCGAGCGCGCGGATGGCGACCAGCGAGGTCCGGCAGGCCGGCGGTGACCACGCCGCCGGCGCCGAGGTCGTACGCGGCTCCTCGTCCAGCTGCCCATCGCCGCCCACGACGACCCCCGCCCCGCGGCCGGCTCGACCGCGTCGGCGACCCGCTCCAGCACCGAGCGGCCCGGCCTCCGGCTGCCGGGCCGCGAGCTCCCGCACCCACCCAGCCGCCCGTCTGCCC
>NZ_JBHYYB010000173.1:0-11393 GCF_042752535.1 Kitasatospora sp. NPDC059327
TCTCTCGTAAGGCCTCCAGGGCCGGGAACCCACAGGGATTCACCCGGCACCCGCGGGTCACCACGAACCCGTCCATCAGCAAGACCAGCCGCCCCGCCGGGGCCAGGCCGGAATCCCTACACACGGATTAGGACCATGCCATGAACACCCTGTCACCTCCGCCGGAGGCCATCTCGAAGGGCCAGAAGCCTGGGTGGTTTCCCGCCGCGGCGCTCACCGGTGGGTTGAACGCCGTGCTCGCCTCCGGCACGGCCTGGTCCTGGCGGGCCTGGGTCTGGGTGCCGCTTCTGCTGCTCGCTGTCGGTTGCACGGTCTACGAGTGGCAACTCCTGGCCCGCAGCCGTTGGCGGATGAATCCGCTGGACTGGGGGCTGCTGACCGTCACTCACCTGGGCCTGGCCGCCTCGCTCGCGTTCGCCGCCGGCCTCGGGGTCTGAAGCCGTGCCGTAGCGGGTCGTCCGTGCACAGGCTCCGCGCGAAGGTGCCGCACTCTCCAACTGGGGTGTCCCTCTTCTTCCTTCGGCCCCGGAGGTCGAGCGCCGTGCCGGGCGATGCGACGGAGGCCGACCCGGGCGCGGACGGGAGCGCGTCCTGCCGATCCCTGGCCGCCCGTGGACGACGAGGCGTCACGGGCGGCCGGACGCATGGACCGACCACGACGACTCGTATGCCGGCCCGTACGAGCCGGGTGGTGTCGCGTGTCGAGGTAGGCCCGCACCGAGTCGGTGTCCGCCTCGACGCGCACGATGGGGCCAATCGCCGACGGGTGGACCGAGGAGTCGCAGGTGTCCAGGCGGATGTAGTGGGTCGCGGCCCAGCCGCACCGAGGTCTGCCACCAGCGTGGCGGTCGGTGGCAGCGGCAGCATCGCGGCCCGGTCCACCCGCCGCTTGAGTACGGACGGTGAACGTTGCCAGCCGATCCGGTCGGCGACTACCGTGGCCGGCGTCCGCGGGAATTCGGCCGGCAACTCGCGGATCGCCGGCTCCACCTCAGCCACGATCGAGCCGACGCTTGCGACCTCGTATGCCCATCAACACACCCATCATGATCACGGATGTTGCGACAAGCTTTAGAACCCAAGGACCGTCAGGGGGTCACGGTTGGGAGATCGCCGACATGGTCAGGGCCGGGCTGCTCGGACGTGGACGAGACCGGTCTGTGGACCGGTTGGTTCGGTGGCTTGTCTCTGGGCGGTTATCGGTGGATGTTGGGGCGTGGGGACTGCGAACCTGACAGGAGCTGGGTGTGGACATCCTCGGTGGTGGCAGAGCCTTCGACGGCGTGCGGGGACGTGCGTTCGCAGGGCGTGAGGGCGAGCTGCGGGAGCTGCTGGCCGCGGTGTCCGAGGCGCGTCCTGCCGTGGTGCTGGTGGAGGGGGAGGCGGGGATCGGCAAGTCGCGGCTGGTCGCGGAGGCGGCGTCCGTTCTGGGCGAGCGCGGTCTGCGGGTGCTGGTGGGCGGGTGTCATCCGTTGCGTGAGCCGTTGGCGTACGGGCCGGTGATCGACGCGTTGCGCCTGGTGGGGCCGTGGTTGCCGCCGGTGGAGCGGTTGGGTGTGTCGGCGGGTGCGCTGGCGTCGTTGTTGCCGGATCTGGCCGGAGCGCTGCCGGATCCGCCGCCCGCGCTGCCGCGGGAGGTGTTCGCGTCCGGTGCGGGCCGGTTCCGGGTGGTGTCGGGGGTGCGGACGGTGTTGGAGGCGGTGGCGCCGGCGGTGTTGGTGGTGGAGGACGTGCACTGGGCGGACGAGGCGACCCGCGAGCTGCTGTTGCTGTTGGCGCGGGACATGCCGCGGGATGTCGCGTTGGTGCTGACGTATCGGGCGGAGGACCTGCCGGGTGGCCGTCCGGTGCTGGGGGTGCCGTTCCGGCGTCCGCCGTCCACCGGCGGCGCCGAGATCGTGCTGGGTCCGCTGGGTGAGGCGGAGCTGCGGGAGATGGCTCGGGACGTGCTGGGCGGCGAGCCGGCCCCCGACCTGGTGCGGACCCTGCTGGAGCGCAGTGGCGGTCTGCCGTTGGTGATCGAGGAGGATCTGATCACGCTCGCCCGATCACCGGGAGTGGCGGGCGTCACGGCTCTGCGGGTGCCACGGAGCCTGGGTGAGCTGCTGGCCGAACGCAGGGCGCGGCTGGGCCCGGACTCGGCGGCGCTGGTCGACGCCGCGGCTGTGCTCGCGGTACCGGCCGGGGAGGCGCTGCTGGCCCGCTCGGCGGGCCTGGACGAGGACCGCGCCATCGCGGCTCTGCAGGAGGCGCTCGGCGCGGCGGTGCTGCGGCAGACGGGCCGGGACGCCTACGGGTTCGGGCACGTCCTCGCGCGGGAGGCGGTCTACGACGGCATTCCGGGGCCGGTGCGCAACCGGATCCACCGGCGGGTCCTGGAGGTGCTGCAGACACTGGACCCGCCGCCGCTGGTGCAGATCGCCCACCATGCCCGGGCCCTGGGTGACCAGGCCGCTTGGCTGCCCCGGGCCCAGGCCGCGGCTGACCGGGCCGTCGCGGTCGGTGACCACGGCACCGCCACCGCCCTGCTGAACGAGATCATCGACCAGCCCGACCTCCCCCCGGACCAGCTCGTCCGTGCCGCCCTGGCCCTGACGTACACGGCCTCGGTCGGCACGGAGTCCGCCACCACGATCAGGATCCTTCGCCGGATCTTGCGGGTGGCGGGCCTGCCCGATGTGGTGCGCGGCCGGATCAGGATCAGCCTGGGGTCACTGCTGAGCCACGAGGCCTGGGACCCGTCGGGCGAGGAGGAACTGCTGACCGCCCTGTCGGAGGTGGGGGACAACGACCCGGCCGCTACCGCCATGCTGCTCGCCCTGCTGGGCGTGTCGATCACCGGCCGGTGCTCGCTCGCCGAGCAACGGGACATGGTCGCGCGCGGCTACGCGCTGCTGGTCGGGAACGAGGACGGCCAGGCCCGGTCGCTGCTCGATGTCGCCCGTTTCCTGCAGCGGTGCGTGGTGGCCGATCCCGCCGTCCCGGGGTTGCTGGCGGCGCTGCCCCGCGCGGGCGACGACATTCAGGCGCTCCAGCGCACGGCGGTGATCGTCTGCACCGGTATCGGCGGCTCGCTCGGTGTCGGGCACGATGGGCGCGCCGCGGCCGGCATCGCGGATCTGCGGGCCCTGGCAGCGCCCGCCCGCCTTCCCGTGATGGGGATCTACCTGGACGCCTTCCAGGTGGAGCTCGACTGGCAGGCCGGTCGGTGGGACGACGCGGAGCGGGGCCTGGTGGCCTTCCGGGAGCGCTACCCGGACAACTCGTTCGGACCGGAGAGGATCCTGGCCACCGTGCGGGGTCTGACCGCCGCCGCCCGCGGCCTCACCGCCCGGGCCGCCGCCGAGTTCGGGCAGGTCCTGGCCCGTAGCGGACTGCACCTGGACTCGCTCGGTGCCGCCGCCGGTGCCGCCCGACTCCACCTCGCCGGCAACGACCCCCAGGCAGCCTGGCGTGCTCTGACCGACCCGCTCGACTTCCTCGCTTTCCTGGACCGCAAGGAGGCCTGGGCCTGGGCCCGGGACCTCGTCCCCACCGCCGTCGAGACCCTCCTCGCCCTGGGCCGCACCGGTGAGGCCTCAGCTCTCGTCGTGCGTCACGCCACCGAGATCGACGGCCGGGACGCGCCCGGCGCCGTCGCCGAGCACCACCACTGCCGCAGCCTGCTGCTGCGCACCGGCGACCCCGACGCGGCGATGGCGGCCTTCGACCTCGCTGCGGCACGGTGGGCCGACATCGGGCGCCCCTACCGGGTCGCCCTCGCCGCCGAACGCGCCGCCCGCACCCGCACCGACCTCGACGAGGCCGCCGCCCGCCTGGCCGGGCCGATCGCCACCTTCGAACGCCTCGGCGCGGCCTCCGACGCGGCCCGGTGCCACCGCCTGCTGCGCGAACTCGGCCTCAAGACGCTCAACCCGCGCGGCCGGGCAGGCTACGGCGACCGCCTGTCCCCGCGCGAGGAACAGATCCGGAACCTGCTGGTCTCCGGTGCCACGAACAAGGACATCGCCGCCGCGCTCTTCATCTCGACCCGCACGGTCGAGAAGCACGTGGCCCAGGTCCTGGCCAAGCTCGACACCACCCGCGCCGACCTCGCCCGCGGACGGGCCTGAACCGAACCCTGCCCCGAGGACCACCCCCCGGTGGCACCCGGGCCCGGGGAGTCCCGGACTGCCGTAGAAGCTCCTGGAGTCCGCGCGAGGGAGCGATGGCGGACCACCTCGGCTCGCGAGCCCCGCCGATGTGGTGCGCGCCGACGTCCGGGGCGAGTCCCTCAGGCCTCGTCATGTGGAGACGGGTGGCCGGTTCCCGGGCGCGACGGCGGCGCTGCCACGCCCCCGTCCTGGGCGCGTGGGTTCCGACGCCCGGCCCGGTGGTCCAGCGGCGGGAAGACCCGAATCGCTGATGGCGCGGATAGCGGAATCGTATGGGCGCCGCACCGCGCCGGCGCCCCGCGCGCCGACGGAATCGTCCCCGGCCGGATCGAGAACCGGCACGACAACCCACCCCGTTCGCCGGGTCCGTCCATCACCCCACCCACCCGATTCCGTGGACGGATATCCGGGTGAACGCGTATTGACGGCGCCGTCGCGCTGCCGCTGTAGTTCCACTCAATCACCCCGCTTCGTTCGCCGGTTCCGGCATACCTCGCACCGGAATCGGCGAAGCGGCCCCAGCGCCTCGTTCGGCCGGCCTGCCCCCACCTGGGTGCCCCGCGCCCTGCGGGTGCCTCACCCCCCTCCGCCCGCCGATCCGGTGGCCCACACCTCCACCCCCGCTCGGCCACGTCCGGTTCAGGGCCGTGGTGCGACGGCATCGGAAGGCACCCATCACGTCAGGAGAAGATCATGGACGACTCTTCCCGCACCCCCTCCGAGATCAGCCGCCGCAGGGTGGTGCAGATACTGGGCGCCGGCGCGGTGGCGGCCACCGCCGGCACCGCCCTGAGCGGCACCACCGCGGTGGCGCACTCGAAGTCCCAGACGGGGCTGATCGCGGCAGTGCTGGACGACACCGACGGGCACACGAACGCCCGCGGGCTGACCAGGCTGCTGAGGAATGCCGGGTTCACCGTGGTGGCCCTGAACCCGAACCAGCCGGTGCGGCTGAGGTCCGGTCTGGTCCCGGCGCCGGTCGTGCCGGTCGCGGAGACCGCGCCGGCCGACCCCGCGCCGGCCGGTCCGCAGGACGTGCACCTGGTCGCCTTCGGCAGCTTCGCCGGCGCCTCGTACTCCGCCTTCGTTACGGGCCAACGTGCCTCGCTGCAGGCGTTCGTCAGAGCCGGCGGGGTGGTCCTCGACCTCGCCAAGTCCGACGTTCCCGGCGAAGGCGTGTCCTACCTGCCCGTCTACCTGGCCGACTGGACCGACGGCGTGTGGAACACCGGCGCGAGAAGGTGGGAGGACGACGCGATGGTGGCGGTGCGCACCGATGCCGACTTCAACACGGTCTACCCGGTGATCCCCACCGCTCCACAGGCCGCTCACCCGCTGGTGGAGGCGCTGACGGCGCGCGGTGGCCAGGTGTTCACCGGGCGCCGCACCTCTCGCCTCGACGGGACGGTGACGAGGCCGATCAGTGTCAGTTGGGAGACGATCGGTGCCTGGCGGGACATGCGCGTGCTCCTGGCCTGTGCGCCGGGGGCGGCGGGCTTCCCGGCGGCGCTGCTGGAGGGCAAGGACAGGGACGGAACCGGCAGGTATCTGGTCTCCAGCCTCACCATCGACAAGTGCTACGCGGCGGACGGCACGACGGCGGTCGAGTCCCCTGCCGCCATCGAGGACAGTCACGAGTTCTTCCACGCCCTGGCGACCTATGTGGAGAAGGTGCGGACGGGGCAGGCGGATCCCGTGACCGCCACGCCGTCGCCCAAAGCCGGTCCGCTCGTCGGTGACGTGGGCGTGTCCACGGCCCGGATCTGGGCCCGGCCCGGCCGGACCGGGTCCTGGAAGTGCGAGGTGAGAGAGGGGAGCACGGTGAGGGCCACCCGCACCGGCAGCACCGTGGCCGCCAACGACGACACCGTCCTGTTCGACGTGGCGGGGCTGACGGCGAACACCGCCTACACCTTCACCATCACCCCGGACACGGCGGTGCCCTTCGTCCCGCTGACGGGGTCGTTCAGGACCGCGCCGGCGACCGCGGCGACCCCGGTCACCCTGGGCTTCGGCTCCTGTGCGCACGGGGTGCCGAACCCCGTGTGGAACCAGATCATCGCCAAGGGCTGCGACGGCTTCGTCATGCTGGGCGACACCCCGTACGTCGACAACGGGATCGTGGGCTTCAGTGGCAGCCCTCTGGAGAGGGCGCGCAGGAAGCACCGGGACTTCCTGGCCTCGCCGGGGATCGACAGGCTGGTCAGTTCGATGCCGGTGTGGGCGACGTGGGACGACCACGACTTCGGAAGGAACAACGCCGACGGCAAGTTCCCGGACAAGGCCCTGCACCGCCAGGCCTTCATCGACTACCGCGCCAACGCCACCTTCGGCCACGCCTCCGACAGCAGTACCCAGCCGCTGACCACCCGGGACACCGGCCTGGGCGTCTACACCTCCTTCCGGCGCGGCCCGATCGAGGTGTTCGTCCTCGACCCCAGGTGGTTCTCCGATGCGGACACGGGAGCCTGCCTGGGACCGGTCCAGATGGCCTGGCTGAAGGCCGGGCTGTCCGCCAGCACCGCCACGTTCAAGATCCTCGCCTCGGGAATGACCTGGTACAACAAGTCCGGTACCGAGAATGACGAGTGGTACACCTACACCACCGAGAGGAACGAGGTCTTCAACTACATCAAGAACAACGGCATCAAGGGCTGCGTCCTGCTCACCGGGGACGTCCACGTCTCCCGTGTCCTGAAGAACCACTACGGGACCGATGCCGACCCGGCCCTCGGCTACACCATGTGGGAGTACGTCACCAGCCCGCTGCACAGACTGTTCCTGTCCGGGGAACAGAACTACAAGCCCACCGGCCTGCAGCACAGCGTGCCCGAGCCGAACTCCTTCCTCAAGCTGGAAGCCACTCTGACGACGCTGACCGCCACCTGGATCAACGGGTCGGGCGCGACGGTCATCGGACCCCTGGTGCTCAACGCGACCGACCTCGGCTACCCGGCAGCGCCGACAGGCTACCACAAGGCGTCCGTCGCCGCCACCAGCGACGCGATCGACGTGAGCGGGGCCAGTGCGGCCGAGGGTGCCCCGGTCGTCCGGTGGCTCTACAACGGTGCCTCGAACCAGCGCTTCCAGGTCAGGCCGCTCGACGGCGACTACGTGCGCATCGTCAACCAGAACAGCGGCAAGGACCTGAGCGTGGCGGGCGCCTCCCAGACCCCCGCAGCGGGCATCGTCCAGAACACCTACACATCCGGCGCTCCCGCCAACGACGAATGGCGCCTGGAAGGAGACGGCGCCGGCCGCGTGCGCATCCGCAACCGCCACAGCAACCTCTACCTCACGGCGGGCAGCACCCAGGGCAGCCAGTTCACACAGCAGCCCTACGACTCCGGCAACAACCTGCAGACCTTCACCATCTCGCCGGCCTGACCCGGCGAAA
This sequence comes from Kitasatospora sp. NPDC059327, assembly GCF_042752535.1. Classification (NCBI taxonomy): domain Bacteria; kingdom Bacillati; phylum Actinomycetota; class Actinomycetes; order Kitasatosporales; family Streptomycetaceae; genus Kitasatospora; species Kitasatospora sp. NPDC059327. The sequence continues at coordinate 7,552 of NZ_JBHYYB010000173.1, forward strand.
CCACCAGCGAGCACGACGGGGTGGGCGGGCGACGCCGGATCCCACCCACCCCGACCTCCCCGACCCCGGAAAGAGGCGACCAACCGCCTCGCGTGACAGACCGCCGGAGAGCTCGCCCAGCGCCGACCACCCCGCCCCCGGTCCGACAGACAGTCAAGGAGAGCCGCCCATGCTCCGCAACGGCCTGGAACCCTGGCACCTCATCGTCGTACTCGCCGTGATCGTGCTCCTCTTCGGCTCCAAGAAGCTCCCCGAGGCCGCCCGCGGACTCGGCAAGTCCCTGCGCATCCTCAAGGCCGAGACCCGGGCCCTCCACGAGGACACCCCACCCGACACCCCCGCCGAAGCCGCCCAGGCGGCCCAGGCCACCCCGGACACCGCCGCCCCGGCGGCCATCCCCCCGGCCCGGACCGAGACACCCCCCACCGGCCACACCACCACACCCAGCACCCCCCACCCCAACACCCCCTGACCCGCAACCCTCCCGGGCAAGCCCCCAAGGCCCCGACTCACGGGCACGCACGGCCGACCGCTCGGGTCGAGACCTGTGCCCTCCTCAAGACTCCGGGCACCGACGGACTGGGTGGGACCTCCCGTCGGTGCCCGGACCCGGTCTGTGCCCGGACCCGGTCTGTGCCCGGACCCGGTCGGCGCCCAGCAGGGGATGCTGAACGGAGGATCGAACCTCAGCCGGGCAGGCGGCAGCGTCCGGGCCGGGCCGTGGAGCGGAACGGACGAACGCGTGAGCCGGTCGGGTCGGACTGGGGGTGCGAGGGTAGCCCGGCGGCCGCGGCTGTGATGCCGGCTGACGGACCGACCCCCCCGCGCGCGCTGAGCGCGACGGGGGGTCGGTCGCGAGTGACCGAGTCCCGTCGTCCGGGTCGGCCCCGGCGCGGTAGGTCTCGTTCTCATAACGCGCCGGGATCGAGCGGCGGCCCGGAACTCTCCTGAATGAGTTCGGAGAGCCCACAAGGCTTGCGGCGTCGTCGACCCATCGCGCGTGGTGGCGTCCGGACGTTGAGGCGCCGTCCATAATTCCTCATACGCATGATTTCCGGAGCCTTCCCCTGGCCCGGTCGTGAGTGCGGCAGAGATTTCGTGCACGGATTTCCCGGCAGCTCTACGATTTGTCGATTGACGCGTCCATGCATATCGGGGGCGTTGTCTCGTGGCGATACGAAATGCGATGCCCGGGGGAATCGTCTCGCGAGGGATCCCGCCGCGACCCCGGCCGGTGCGTGATTCCCGGTCGGGGCCGTGGGCCGGTCGTGGGCTAGATGTCGAGCGCGGCCTCGATCCGCTTGAGGCCGTGCCGGGCGAGTGCGAGGTTGGCGTGTGAGCGGTCCAGTGCCAGGTAGAGGAACAGGGAGCCATAGGTCCTGGTCAGCGGGCGGATCAGGTGGTACTGGGTGCCGAGGGTGATCAGGATGTCCTCGATGGTGTCGTCGATCGACAGCGCGGCCAGGGCGCGCACCTTCGCCCGGACGACCTCGGTGTTGGCGGCTGCCGCGACCTCCAGGTCGAGGTGGTGCCCCCCGCCGAGGAATCCGAGCGACATGCCGCTCTCGTAGTCGGCCAGGGCCACGCCGACAGCACCGTCAATGGTCATCGCGCTCTTGAGAGCTTCGTCTATCTTCATGCGCTGGCCGTCCTTCGTCCGTCTCTCGGGAGAACCCCCGTGTGGTGGACCAAAATAGCAAGAAGAAACCCGCGGTGGTCGCTTTGTGGGGGCTGTGGAATACAGTACGCTGACGGGAATTCAGAACGTGAAAGGGGCCCGGTGCGCGCACTCGAAGCTTCTCTCTCCGAGGTGCTCGGACGGCCCGGCGTGGTCGGCGCCGCTCTCGTCGACGCCGTCACCGGTCTCACCTACCGGTCCGCCGGGGACCACCGGTCGCTCGGCCCCGGGACCGAGCTCGCCGAACTGGTCGACATGATCGGTGCGCGGCTCCACGAGGCCGGTGCCGAGGGCGACCTGGAGAGTGTGGTGGTCACCAGTACTCGTCGTTACGAGATCGTCCAGGTCGTTCCCCGGCGGGGAGACCCGCTGCTGCTGGCCACCGTGCTGGACCGGGAGCGGATCAATCTGGCGCTGGCGGTCCAGTGGACCGCCGACCGTACGAAGGACCTGCTGCGATGACCGGACCCGCCGGCGATCCGCCCCGACCGGTGCCGTCCGTGCCCCTGACGGTCCGTGCGATGACCGCCCGGCTGCGGGAGCTGGGCGGCCGTGGGTTCACCGGTACCGTCACCGGCTCCGCCACCGGCTCCGTCACCGCCTCCGGAGCGCCGGGCGGCGCGATCCACCTGGAGGACGGTTTGGTCACCGCCGTCGAGACGCCCGCGGCCCCGACCGCCGAGACCTTGCTGCTGAAGTCACGACCGGTCAGCGAGGACGACTGGCGGGCCGTCGAGTCGCTCGCGTCGGCGAGGTCGCCGGGTGACGCCTCGACAGTCGGGGGCACCGACCTCGGCGCCGCCCTGCTGGCGCGGGGTGCGATCGGCGCCGGGGAGCTCGAAGTCGTCTGCGCCGCAGCCGTTTTCGACGGCGCCTTCGCCCTGGCGCTGAGCCCGCCCGACGATTGGCGGACCGTCGAGGAACCTCTCCCGCCCGCGCGGATCGCGTTGCGCCCGGGGATCCCCCCGCAGGAGCTCTTCGAGGAGGCCGCCCGGAGGCTGGCCCTGCTGGAGCGTCTCTGGGGTCCGCCCGCCGAGTTGGCCCGGATCCGGATCAAGCCGGCCGCGTCCTCCGAGCCCGGCCTCGCGCGGGCCCCGGCCCGGTACCGCCGGATCCTGGATGCGGCGACCGGCCGCCGCACGGCGCGCGACATCAGCTTCGTCCTGGGGCGTGGGGTGTTCGCCGTGCTCCTCGACATCGCCCGGATGGACGCCATGCGCCTGCTCCACCGGGAAGGGGCCCATCGGGATGCCCTGGCACCGAGCGTCGCCCCGCGCACGCCGTCGGCCGGGCCGCTGCCCGCCGCGACCGCGCCGCTGCCGCGCCGCGTTCCCGGCGTACGCGGTACCGGGGGCCGACTCGCGTTGCCCGGGGGGACCGGGACCGCTTCTCACGGACCGATGAAGTCACCAGAACCGCTGACCCGACCTAACCAGACTCACTCACCGTACCCGGTGCACCGGGACGACAGAGACGACTGAGAAGAGCACATCATGAGCAGCCGGATACCGATCACCGTCCTGGTCGACGAGTTGCACGCCTTCCGTGAGCGGGTCATGGGCGTGGGCGAGAGTGTCATCTCCACCGCGGACGGGATGCTGGTGGCCGCCGACACGGCCACCGTCCACCCCGAGTCGGCCGCCGCGCTCGCGGCCGCCATGCTCGGCCTCGGCCGGCGCACCGCGGCCGAGTTCGGCGTGGGGGGCCTGCGCGACGTGGTGGCCCGGTGCGGCGGCGGCTACGTCGTGGTGCTGGCCATCGGGGAGCAGGCCCTGCTAATGGTCCTGGGCGACGAGGGCCTCGACGTCGTCGGCCTGCACCGCGAATCACCCGCCACGGTGCGTCGGTTGGGCGAAATCCTCGGGGTGGCGACCACGGTCCAGCCGCACTGACGACCGCGCCGACACATCTGGGCGCACCGCCCGGCGCCCAGGATCCGGCGCCCAGGATCCGGCGGCAGGACGTCCCGGGCCTGCCGCCGGGGGTCGTCGGCCCGTGGTGCGAGCCGCCGAGTGGTCTCAACGGCCCTCCGGGCCACGGTGCGGAGCGGAGGGCCCCGGGCCCGGCCGCCAGGGCCCGGGGCGCCCCACCCTGGGCCGGCCCCGGGGGCCCCCCCCCCCCCCCCCCCGGGGCGGTGGGGGGGGGGGCCGGCCGGGGCGCCCCC
>NZ_JBHYYB010000174.1:0-11391 GCF_042752535.1 Kitasatospora sp. NPDC059327
CACCCTCGACGCCGACTACTGGTACACCAACCTCCGCAACCCCGTCCTCTTCCAACAAGCCGTCCGCGCCCTCGCCACCACCGGCCACACCACCTACATCGAAACCAGCCCCCACCCCGTCCTCACCACGGCGGTCCAGGACACCCTCGACGACACACCGGTCGTCGTCACCGGCACCCTGCGCCGCGACGAAGGCGGCACCCGCCGCCTCCTCACCTCGCTCGCCCACCTCCACACCCACGGCACCCCGGTCGACTGGGCGCCGCTCCTCCCCACCGACCCGGTCCCCCCCATCGACCTCCCCACCTACCCCTTCCAACGCGAACGCTTCTGGCTCACCCCGCCCGCGGCCGCCGACCCCCGCACGGCCGGGCTCGACTCCGCCGAGCACCCCCTGCTCAGCGCGTTCCTCCCGCTCGCCGACAGCGACGAACTCGTCCTCACCGGCCGGATCGGCCTCGCCGACCACCCCTGGCTCGCCGACCACGCCGTCTGGGACACCCCGCTCCTCCCCGGCACCGCCCTCGTCGAACTCGCCCTCCACGCCGGCCGCCGACTCGGCTGCGAGCACCTCGAAGAGCTCACCCTCCAGACCCCGCTGCTGCTCCCGGCCGACGACGCCGTCCGCGTCCAGATCCGCGTCGGTGCGCCGGAGGACGACGACCGACGGACCTTCTCGATCCACTCCCGGCCCGAGCGGCAGGACGCCCCCTGGACCCGCCACGCGACCGGCGTCCTCGCGACCGGCGCCGAACGGCCCGCCCCCGACCTCGCCCCCTGGCCGCCGGCCGGCGCCGTCCCCCTGGACGTGGCGGACCTCTACCCGCGCCTGGCCGAGGACGGCCTCGGCTACGGCCCGGCGTTCCAGGGCCTGCGCGCCCTCTGGCGCCAGGGTGACGACCTGCTCGCCGAGGTGCGGCTGCCGCGCGAACAGCACGACGCGGCCGGCCGCTTCGGCCTGCACCCCGCCCTGCTGGACGCCGCCCTGCACGCGGCTGCCGCCGCCTCGCCCGGCGAGGTCCGGCTGCCGTTCTCGTGGAGCGGCGTCACGCTCCACGCCACCGGCGCGACCGAGCTGCGCGTCCGGCTGACGCCCACCGGCCCCGACAGGCTGGCGCTCGCGGTGACCGACGCGTCCGGCACGCCGGTCGCCCGGGTGGCCTCACTGGCGAGCCGTCCGGTGGACCGGGAGCAGGTGCGCGCGGCCCGCGACGGCGGCGCGAACCCGCTGCTGCGGGTGGAGTGGGCGGAGCTGCCGGCCTCCCCCGGGGCACCGGCCGGACGCCGGGTGCTGCTCGGCGCCGACCGCCTCGGGCTCGCCGACGCCCTCCCGCTCGGCGGGTACCCGGACCGGGCCGCCCTCGCCGAGGACATCGCGGCCGGCGCGACCGTGCCCGAGGCCGTCCTGGTCACCTGTGCCGGCCCGGCGGGGCCCGACACGCCGGCCGCCGTCCGGGCCGCCGCCGAGCACCTGCTCGCGATCGTCCGTGACTGGCTCGCCGACGACCGCTTCGCGGCCTCACGACTGGTCCTGCTCACCCGCGGCGCGGTGGCCGCCGCCCCCGGCGAGCACGTGCACGACCTCGTCCACGCCCCGCTCTGGGGCCTGCTGCGCTCCGCCCAGACCGAGCACCCGGGCCGCTTCGTCCTGCTCGACCTGGACGGCCGCACCCCCGCCCCGGCGGCCGTGCTCGCCGGGGCGCTGGACCGGGCCGCCGCCGGTGACGAGCCCCAACTCGCCCTGCGGGACGGCGCCCTGCTGGCCCCCCGGCTGGTCCGGGCGGCCGGCGGCCGGCTGCTGGAGCCCCCGGCGGACACGCCGCACTGGCGCCTGGACACCACCGCCAAGGGCACCCTGGAGAACCTCGCCCTGCTCCCGCACCCGGCGGCCGCCGCTCCGCTCGGCCCCGGCCAGGTCCGGATGGCCGTGCGCGCCGCCGGCATGAACTTCCGCGACGTCCTGCTCGGCCTGGGCATGGTCGACCAGGACGTGATGGGCGGCGAGGCGGCCGGCGTCGTGCTGGAAACCGCGCCGGACGTCACCGGGTTCGCCCCGGGCGACCGGGTGATGGGCATGGTGCCCGGCTCGTTCGGACCGTTCGCCGTGGTCGACCACCGGTTGCTCGTCCCGCTGCCCGCAGGGTGGACGTACACCGAGGGGGCCTCGGTGCCGATCGCCTTCCTCACCGCGTACTACGGCCTGGTGGACCTCGCCGGGCTCGCCCCCGGCGAGTCGGTGCTGATCCACGCGGCGACCGGCGGCGTGGGCATCGCCGCGATCCAGCTGGCCCGGCACCTGGGCGCCGAGGTGTTCACCACGGCGAGCCCGGCCAAGTGGGAGACCCTGCGCGCGCTGGGCCTCCCGGAGGACCGGATCGCCTCCTCCCGCAGCCTCGACTTCGAACACCGCGTCCGGGAGGCCACCGGCGGCCGGGGCGTGGACGTGGTCCTGAACTCCCTCGCCAACGAGTTCGTCGACGCCTCGCTGCGCCTGGTCACGGACGGCGGCCGGTTCGTCGAGATGGGGAAGACCGACATCCGCGACGCGGCCGAGGTCACCGCCGCCCACCCGGGCACCTCCTACCTCTGGTTCGACCTGATCGAGGCCGGCTACGACCGGATCGGCCGGATGACGGCCGAGCTGATGCCGCTGTTCGCGAGCGGCGCGCTGCGGCCCGTCCCGGCGCGGACCTGGGACGTGCGACGTGCCACGGACGCCTTCCGGTTCATGAGCCAGGCCCGGCACATCGGCAAGGTGGTGCTCACCATGCCCGCCGGGCCGGACCCCGACGGCACGGTGCTGATCACCGGCGGCACCGGCGCGCTCGGCGCACTGGTGGCCCGGCACCTGGTCACCGACCACGGCGCCAAACACCTCCTGCTGCTCGGCCGACGCGGCCCCGAAGCCCCCGGCGCCACCGAACTCACCGCCGAACTCACCGCCCTCGGCGCCCGGGTGACCATCACCGCCTGCGACACCGCCGACCGCGAGGACCTCGCGCACGCCATCGCCGACATCCCCGCCGCACACCCGCTCACCACCGTCGTCCACGCCGCCGGCGTGCTCGACGACGCGGTGATCACCTCGCTGACCCCGACGCAACTGGCCACCGTCCTGCGCCCCAAGGTGGACGCCGCCTGGCACCTGCACGAACTGACCCGGGACGCGGACCTCGGCGCCTTCGTGCTGTTCTCCTCCTCGGCCGCCGTCCTGGGCGGCCCGGGCCAGGCCAACTACGCGGCGGCCAACACCTTCCTCGACGCGCTCGCCCAGCACCGCCGCGCGGCCGGGCTGCCCGGCCAGTCGATCGCCTGGGGCCTGTGGGAGCGGGCCAGCGGCATGACCGGCCACCTGGAGGCCGCCGACCTGACCAGGCTGCGCCGCTCCGGGGTGAGCCCCCTCGCGGACGCCGAGGGCCTGGCGATGTTCAGCGCGGCCCTGCACGCCGACCACACGCTGCCGGTGGCGATGAAGCTCGATGTCGCGGCCGCCCGCGCGGCCTTCCGGAACGGCTCGGTGCCGCCGCTGCTGCGCCGGCTGGTCGGCGGCCCGGGGCGCCCGACGGTGTCGGCCGCACCGGCCGGCGGGGACTCCGCGCCGGCCCGGCGGCTGGCCGCCCTGCCCCCGGCCGAACGCGCGCGCGCCCTGCTGGAGCTGGTGCGCGCCAACGCGGCCGTCGTCCTCGGCCACGCCACGGACGAGGCGATCCGGCCGGACCGGGCGTTCAAGCAGCTCGGCTTCGACTCACTGACCGCCGTCGAACTGCGCAACCGACTCAACGCCGCCACCGGGCTCAAACTGCCGGCGACGCTGGTCTTCGACCACCCGACGCCGGACGAGCTGGCCGGTTGGCTGGACACCGAGCTGGCCCCGACGGAGCCGGCCGGCCCGGCGGTCCCCGACGACGAGGTGGGCCGGCTCCTGGCCACCGTCACCCCGGCCCGGCTGCGCGCCGCCGGGCTGCTCGACGCGGTGCTGGCCCTGGCCGGCCCCGCCCCGGAGGCGCCGCCGGCCGGGACGGACGACGCGCTGGACGACGAGCTGGACGAGATCGACGCCATGGACGCCGACGACCTGGTCGGCCTGGCTTTCGGCACCACTGACCTCTGATCGCGATCGGACTGCGGAGAACAACGATGGCTGCATCACAGGCTGCATCCCCGGACAAGGTGCTGGAAGCGCTCCGGGTCTCGCTCAAGGAGACCAAGCGGCTCCAGCAGCAGAACCACCGGCTGACCGAGGCCCGGCACGAACCGGTCGCGATCGTCGGCATGGCCTGCCGGTTCCCCGGCGATGTCCGCAGTCCCGAGGACCTGTGGCGGCTGGTCGCGGACGGCCGCGACGCCCGCTCCGACTTCCCGGCCGAACGCGGCTGGGACACCGAGGAGCTGTACGACCCGGACCCGGACCGGACCGGCCGGAGCTACGTCCGGCAGGGCTGCTTCGTCCGGGACGCGGACCGGTTCGACGCCGCGTTCTTCGGGATCAGCCCGCGCGAGGCCCTCGCGATGGACCCGCAGCAGCGGCTGCTGCTGGAGACCTCCTGGGAGGCCTTCGAACGGGCCGGCATCGACCCCTCCTCGGTCCGTGGCAGCAGCACCGGCGTGTTCGTCGGCGCGTCCCCGCTCGGCTACGCCGCCGACCCGCGCGACGCCGAGGGCTCCGAGGGCTACCTGCTGACCGGCACCACCGTCAGCGTGGCCTCCGGCCGGCTGTCCTACACCTTCGGGCTGGAGGGCCCGGCCGTCACGGTCGACACCGCCTGCTCCTCCTCCCTGGTCGCCCTGCACCTGGCGAGCCGGGCCCTGCGCGACGGCGAGTGCTCGATGGCGCTGGTCGGCGGGGCGGCGGTGATGGCGGCGCCGCACATGTTCATCGAGTTCAGCCGCCAGCGCGGCCTGGCCCCGGACGGCCGCTGCAAGGCGTTCGCCGGCGCCGCCGACGGCACCGCCTGGGGCGAGGGCGTCGGTGTGCTGCTGGTCGAGCGGCTCTCCGACGCCCGGCGCCTCGGCCACCCGGTGCTCGCCGTGGTCCGCGGCTCGGCCGTCAACCAGGACGGTGCCTCCAACGGCCTGACCGCGCCGAGCGGGCCGGCCCAGCAGCGGGTGATCCGCGCCGCGCTGGCCGACGCCCGGCTCACCCCGGCGGACGTCGACGCGGTGGAGGCGCACGGCACCGGCACCCGGCTCGGCGACCCGATCGAGGCCCAGGCCCTGCTGGCCACCTACGGACAGCAACGGGACGCCGAACAGCCGCTCTGGCTCGGCTCGGTGAAGTCCAACATCGGCCACACCCAGCTCGCCGCGGGAGTCGCCGGCATCATCAAGACGGTCCTGGCGATGCGGCACGGCGTGCTGCCCGCCACCCTGCACGTCGACGAGCCGACGCCGCAGGTCGACTGGTCCCGGGGCGCGGTCGAGCTGCTCACCGAGCGGCGCGACTGGCCCGTGACCGGCCGGCCCCGGCGGGCCGCCGTCTCCTCGTTCGGGATCAGCGGCACCAACGCGCACGTGATCCTGGAGCAGCACGTCGAGGAGGCACCCGCCGAGCCCGTCACCGAGGCACCGCGCGAGGCACCCGTCGGCACCCCCTGGCTGCTCTCCGCCCGGGGGCCGGAGGCCCTGCGCGCCCAGGCCGGGCGGCTCGCCGACGCCGTCGCCGCCGACCCCGGGTGGGAGCCGACGGACGTCGCCTGGTCCCTGGCCACCGCCCGGGCCGGCCTCGACCACCGCGCGGTGGTGCTCGGCACCGACCGCACCGCGCTGCTCGCCGGCCTCGACGCGCTGCGCCAGGACGCGGCCGCACCCCGGGTGGTGCGGGGCCCGGCCACCGGCCGGACCGGCAAGCTGGCCTTCCTGTTCTCCGGCCAGGGCGCGCAGCGGGCCGGCGCCGGACGCGAACTGCACCGCCGCTTCCCGGTGTTCGCCGCCGAGCTGGACCGCGTCTGCGCGCTGCTGACGGAGCGGAGCGGTCTGCCGGTCCGCGCGGCCCTGCTCGCCGAGGAGGGGTCGCCCGAGGCGGCCCGGCTGGACGGGACGGCCTTCGCCCAGGCCGCCCTCTTCGCCCTGGAGGTGGCGCTGTTCCGGCTGACCGAATCCTGGGGCCTGCGGCCGGACTTCCTGCTCGGGCACTCGATCGGCGAACTGGCGGCGGCCCACCTGGCCGGGGTCTTCTCGCTGGAGGACGCGGCGACGGTGGTCGCCGCCCGGGGCCGTCTGATGCAGCGACTCCCCTCCGGTGGCGCGATGGTGGCGGTCGAGGCGACGGAGGAGGAGGTCACCGCGCTGCTCGCGGACCGCGGCCGGCAGGTGGGCGTCGCCGCCGTCAACGGCCCCCGGTCGGTGGTGCTCTCCGGCGACGAGGAGGCGGTGACGGAGATCGCCGGGCGGCTGAGCGCCGAGGGCCGCCGCACGAAGCGGCTCACCGTCAGCCACGCCTTCCACTCCCCGCGCATGGAAGGGATGCTCGACCGGTTCCGCGAGGTGCTCGACGGGGTCACGCTGAACGAGCCCACCATCCCCGTCGTCTCCAACCTGACCGGCCGGCCGGTCACCGCCGGGCAGCTCGCCACCGCCGAGTACTGGGTGCGGCACGTGCGCGAGGCCGTGCGCTTCCACGACGGCGTCCGGCACCTGCTCGGGCAGGGTGTGACGGCCTTCCTGGAACTGGGCCCCGACGGTGTGCTCGCCGCCATGACCCAGCAGAGCGCGGGCGACCGCGCGGCCGACATCGCGGCGGTGCCGCTGCTGCGTCGGGGCCGCCCGGAGCCGGACACCGTGCTCGCCGCCGTCGCCCACGCGCACGTGCGGGGCGTCCCGGTCGACTGGCCGGCCTGCCTCACCGCCCTCGCCGGGCCGGCCGCCCGCCGGCTGGACCTCCCGACGTACGCGTTCCAGGACGAGCGGTACTGGCTGGACTCCCTCGCCGCGCCCGCCGGCATACCCGCCGAGGTGACCGGCCTGGGCCTGGACACGGCCGGGCACCCGCTGCTCGGCGCCGTGGTCACCCCGGCCGAGGGCGGCGGACTGATCCTCACCGGGAGCCTGTCGACCCGCTCGCACCGCTGGCTCGCCGACCACGTCGTGCTGGGCTCGGTCGTCGTGCCCGGCACCGCCTACCTGGAGCTGGCACTGCACGCGGCGCACCTGACGGGCTGCGCGACGATCGAGGAACTGGACCAGGAGGCCCCGCTGATCCTCCCCGAGGACGGCGCAGCGCAGGTGCAGGTGGTGGTCGGCGAGGCCGACGCGACGGGCCGGCGGTCGATCGGCGTCCACGCGCGCCCGGACGGCGACGAGGCCTGGACCAGGCACGCCGGCGGCACGCTCACCACCTCCGGCACCGCCGACGGCTGGGAGCCCGCCGGGAGCTGGCCGCCCGAGGGCGCCGAGCCGGTGGACCTCGACGGCTTCTACCCGTCCGTCGCCCGCGACGGCTTCGCGTACGGCCCGTCGTTCCGCGGCCTGCGGGCGATGTGGCGCGCGGGGACGGAGGTGTACGGCGAGGTCGCCCTGCCGGAGCCGGAGCGGGCGCGGGCCGGCGAGTACGGCGTGCACCCGGCGCTGCTCGACGCCGCGCTGCACGCGGGCCTGGTCGGGAACACCGGGGACGAGGTGCTGCTGCCCTTCGCCTGGAACGGCGTGCGCCTGCACCGCCCCGGCGCGGACGTCCTGCGGCTGCGACTGGCCCCCGCCGGCCCGGACGCGATGTCCCTGCGGGTGGCCGACGGGAACGGCGCTCCGGTCGCCTCGGTCGCCTCGCTGCGGGCCCGGCCGGTGTCGGTCGAGCAGCTGCGCGCGGCGTCCGGGGCCGCTCGCGCCGACGCGCTGTTCCGCGTCGAGTGGTCGCCGACCCCGTCCGCCGACCCGGCCGACCACGGCGTCGGCCGGTGGACCGTCCTCGGCGACGGCTCCGCCTCCCCCGGCCCCGACGGATCCGCGGCCCTCGGCGACATCCCCGGCCTCGACGACATCCCCGGCCTCGACGGCTCCCCGGCGCTCGACCGCTACCCGGACCTCGCCGCCCTCGACGCGGCCGTCACCGCCGGCCTGCCGCTGCCGGACGTGGTCTTCCTGCCCCTCCCGGACACCGCGGGCGAGCTCCCCGCGGCCGTCCGCACGGCCCTGCGCCAGGCGTGGTCCGCACTGACCGCCTGGGCCGCGAACGACCGCTTCGCCGGCTCCCGCCTGGTCCTGGTGACCCGCGGCGCGGTGGCCGCCGGCCGCGAGGAGGACGTGCCGAACCTCGCCCACGCGCCGCTCTGGGGCCTGGCCCGGGCCGCCCAGGCCGAGCACCCGGACCGCTTCGTCCTGCTCGACCTCGACGGCGGCGCGGACACCGCCTCGGCGTTCCGCGTGGCCGCCGCGGGCGGCGAACCCCAGCTCGCCCTGCGCGCGGGCGCCGTGCTGGCTCCCCGTCTGGTCCGGGCCCGCCCCGCGACACCTGCCCCGGCCGTCGCCCCGGACCCCGACGGCACGGTGCTGATCACCGGCGGCACCGGCGCGCTCGGCGCACTGGTGGCCCGGCACCTGGTCACCGACCACGGCGCCAAACACCTCCTGCTGCTCGGCCGACGCGGCCCCGAAGCCCCCGGCGCCACCGAACTCACCGCCGAACTCACCGCCCTCGGCGCCCGGGTGACCATCACCGCCTGCGACACCGCCGACCGCGAGGACCTCGCGCACGCCATCGCCGACATCCCCGCCGCACACCCGCTCACCACCGTCGTCCACGCCGCCGGCGTGGCGGTGGACGGCGCGCTGGCCTCGCTCGACGAGGAGCGGTTCGACGCCGCGCTCCGCCCCAAGGCGGACGCCGCCTGGCACCTGCACGAGCTCACCCGCGACGCCGGACTCGCCGCGTTCGTGCTGTTCTCCTCCGCGACGGCCACCCTCGGGGGCGCCGGCCAGGGCGGCTACACCGCCGCCAACGCCTTCCTCGACGCGCTCGCCCAGCACCGCGCCGCACAGGGCCTGCCCGCCCGGTCGCTGGCCTGGGGCCTGTGGGAACAGCAGGCCGGCATGGCGGGCGCGCTCGACGAGGCGACGCTCGGCCGGATGCGGCGCTCGGGTGTCCGCTCGCTCAGCCCGTCGGACGGCCTGGCCCTGTTCGACACGGCGATCGCCGGCGCCGACCCGACGGTGCTGCCGGTCCGGCTGGACGTCGCCGCGCTGCGCCGGGTCGGCGCCGACCTCCCGCCCTTGCTGCGCGCACTGGCCGGCGCGGGGGCCGCCGGGGCCGCCCGCCGACCGGACGCGGGAGCGGCGCAGGCCCTGCAGCGACGGTTGGCCGGGCTGTCCGGGGAGGACCGCGAGCGCGCGCTGCTCGACCTGGTGCGCGATCAGGTGGCGGTCGTCCTCGGCCACCCGAACGCGGCCTCGGTGGGCGCGGACCGGGCGTTCGGCGACCTCGGCTTCGACTCGCTCACCGCGGTCGAGCTGCGCAACCGCCTGACCACCGCCACCGGGCTGCGGCTGTCCGCGACGCTGGTGTTCGACCATCCGACCGCGACCGAGCTGGCCCGCCACCTCGGCACCGAACTCCCGCACGCCGGGGCGCCGTCGGCCGCGCCGGTGCTGGCGGAACTCGACCGCCTGGACACCGTCCTCGGCGGGATCGGCGCCGACCACCCGGACCGGGCGAGGATCGCCGGCCGGCTCCGGGTGCTGGCCGCCCGGTGGAGCGACCAGCACGGCCCGACGGCCGACGCATCACCCGTGGCCGAGCTGGAGCTGGACTCGGCCGACGACGACGAGGTCTTCGACTTCATCACCAACGAGCTCGGCATCTCCTGACCCGCCCGCCGGCGGCCGCGCCGGCACGTCCGTCCTGTTCCTGTCCGATCCGAAGGGTTGCGCCACTGTGGCCAGCGAGACCGAGGACAAGCTCCGCTACTTCCTCAAGAAGGTGACCGCCGATCTCCAGGAGACCCGCCGGCGGCTCCAGGAGATGGAGTCCGTCACGGGCGAGCCGATCGCGGTCGTCGGCATGGCCTGCCGCTTCCCCGGCGGCGCCGACTCGGCGGAGCGGCTCTGGGAGCTGGTCGCCGACGGGCGGGACGCCGTCACCCCGTTCCCCACCGACCGCGGCTGGGACGTCGAGGCGCTGTACGACCCGGATCCGGACCGCACCGGCCACACCTACGCCCGCGAGGGCGGCTTCGTGGCGGGCGCGGACCGCTTCGACGCCGGGTTCTTCGGCATCGGGCCGCGCGAGGCGCTCGCCATGGACCCGCAGCAGCGGCTGCTGCTGGAGACCTCCTGGGAGGCCTTCGAGCGGGCCGGCATCGACCCGGCCACGCTGCGCGGGAGCAGCACCGGCGTCTTCATGGGCGCCGGGCAGGTCGACTACGCGGCACTCGCCCAGCGGGCCACCGACAGTCTGGAGGGGTACCTGCTCTCCGGCGGCGCGGCGAGCGTCATCTCGGGCCGGCTGTCCTACGTGTTCGGGCTGGAGGGCCCGGCGATCACCGTGGACACGGCGTGCTCCTCCTCGCTGGTCGCCCTGCACCTGGCCTGCCAGTCGCTGCGCCGCGGGGAGTGCACCACGGCACTCGCGGGCGGGGCTGCGGTGATGGCCTCGCCGGGCATGTTCGTCGAGTTCAGCCGCCAGCGCGGCCTGGCCCCGGACGGGCGCTGCAAGGCCTTCGGCGCCGGCGCGGACGGCACCGGCTGGGGCGAGGGCGCCGGCGTCCTGCTGCTGGAGCGGCTCTCGGACGCGCGACGCCACGGGCACCGGGTGCTCGCGCTGGTCCGCGGCTCGGCCGTCAACCAGGACGGCGCCTCCAACGGGCTCACGGCTCCCAACGGGCCGTCGCAGCAGCGCGTCATCCGTACCGCGCTCGACAACGCCCTGCTCTCGGCGGCGGACATCGACGCGGTGGAGGCGCACGGCACCGGCACCACGCTCGGCGACCCGATCGAGGCGCAGGCCCTGCTGGCCACCTACGGACAGGAGCGGACGACCGAACAGCCGTTGTGGCTGGGGTCGGTGAAGTCCAACATCGGGCACACCCAGGCGGCGGCCGGCGTGGCCGGTGTCATCAAGATGGTGATGGCGATGCGGCACGGCGTGCTGCCCCGGACCCTGCACGTCGACGAGCCGACGCCGCACGTGGACTGGAGCGCCGGCGCGGTCGAACTCCTCACCGAGAACCGGGAATGGCCGGCCGGCGAGCGCGCCCGTCGCGCCGGGGTGTCGGCCTTCGGGGCGAGCGGGACGAACGCGCACGTGATCCTGGAGGAGGCCCCGCCCGCCGATCCGGACACCGCCTCCGCCGATTCGCCGTCCTCCGTGGTCCCCTGGGTGCTCTCCGCCCGCGACCCCGAGGCCCTGCGCGCCCAGGCCACCCGACTCGCCGACCACCTCCGCACCCACCCCGACACCGACCT
>NZ_JBHYYB010000175.1:0-11351 GCF_042752535.1 Kitasatospora sp. NPDC059327
CCCTCGCTCGGCGGAGCGAGGGCCGCCGGGAACCCGGGCCGCGGCGCGGGGCTCCGCCCGTGGACGGCTTCTCCCTGTTTCGGGTCGAGCGCGCTCACATGTTCTGGAGCGACCTGCCTGCACGGGAGGAAGACGCGATCGCATGGCCCATGGCATCCCGTCGATCTTGATCTTTAGTCCAGCACGGGAATCTTGCCGAGTCGGCGCAGACAACGCCTTCCGCTTCTCCCTAGCGTCACTACCTGACGGCCCGTTCGGGCCGGTGCGAAGGGGCTCACGGGTGCAGCGCGAGTCTGCGGTAGAGGTCCCTCGGCACGTTCTGGAGGAGGCTGTCCGTGCTCTTGGATGGTGACCAGTGGCGCCTGCACTTCGACGGGTACCGGCACGACGCGTTCCGGCTTGAGGCCCGACCCGCCTACACGATGCCGCGCGAGGCCGAGAACCTCGCGCTTACCCGAACGACCACGGGTGCCGCTCGACTCGAATCAGCTCAGCGAACTACGCCTGCAAGCCGGTCTCACGGGAGACCGGCTTGCAGCACGTTGCGGCATACCAGTGTGATGACGGCTGTCGCTGAGGCGAACGAGAGCCGCTGGACTGTGCCCGGGTGCGGTGAAGTGGTCGAACTCACCGGTCTTGATGACCCGGAGGAAATCGGCGAACCCGATCAGAGCGGTGCGGCGTGGGAAGTCGGCGGATCCGACTTCCCACGCCGGGGCCCGTCAAGCTCTCCGACTCCGCGGAGCAGGCGTCGGAAGGGAAGGAGACCTCAACGGAAGCCCGCTGGGGTCTTGCTACGCTCCCCACCGCCTACGGCGTGTACTCGTAGCCAATGGTGAATCGTGCGGGCAGACACGACTCCGTGTACTCGATCAGCCCTTCGTCATCCGACCAACGGTGGACGAGAGCCAGGATCGCACTGCCAACCGGCACGGCTAGCGCAGCGGCTTCACGCTGATCTGCCGTCCGTGCATGCATGTCGTCGCGGGCCGCAGTGATGGTTCGACCGGTGGCCTCCAGGACCCGCGCGGTGATGCCGTCATTGCGCCCAGGTGCCATGTTGAGCAGGTCGGGGACGAGTGCAGCGAAGTGCGCCGGATACCAGGACACCGCGAAGAGGGTGCGCGCCTTCCCGCGCCCCGCAATGAACTCCCGGCGGACGAGCTGGGCGCCATGTTCCAGATCGAACAGGTCGGCAACGTAGAGCGGCGGGACAACAAGCTCAGCGGCCGTCACGCGGCTCGTTTCACCGTCCATAAGACTCGATTGCAGCCGCTGCACTCGGGCGAGACGATCACGACTGCTGGCAGTCACGCGAGGGTCGTCCGCGACAAAGGTTCCACGCGGCGACGTGCGGAGGAAACCCTCAACCTGGAGATGCTGGAGTGCGCGACTGACGGTCGCCACGGCCACGTTCCAGCGGCCAGCGATCTCCTTGTTGCTGGGCAGCTTCGCGCCGGGTCCCAGCTCGCCGGACAGGATGCGCTGCCGATAGTGATCTGCGATGACCGACCACGTTTTCGGCGCCTTGCTGGGCATGTCCACTCGCTTCCGTCGATGGGGCGGTGTTCCTTTGAGCAGACTAGTTCACCCGCAACCGTAGCGACTGACCTATGCCACTCTCCATGCTGGACTAGTTCACTGACTGCCCATCAGAACGTGGCCAGCCAGCATCAGCGCCGGGCGACGATCAGTGCGATCCGGCACCCGACGTCCTGGCTCACTTCGATAGCCGCCTTGAGAGGGCCCACGAAGACCACCCGCAGCACAGTGCCACGCGACAACTGGAGAACCCGTGCACAAGTTGATTGCCGCCCCCTTCGCGGGTGGGTACGTCGTCCTACGCCCCGACAGGATTCAAGGGATCAAGCTCCCCACGCCCAAGTTTCGAGAGCTGGAACATGCCAGCACATCGGGCGGCACGTGCCCGGAGTGGTTGACGGCAGCGGCCGATCACCGGTGGGGCATGACCCTGCCGAACCAGCAGATCAGGGATCTCGTCCTGATCCGACAGGCGCCGCTTTACGGGCACAGCCGGGCAAGCTGGGAGATCAACAAAGGGTGCGACTACGACTGTGAACACTGCTACCTGGGCGAGAAGAAGTTCGCCGGTCTCGCCAACGAAGGAAAGTTCCGGATGCTTCACACACTCCGCGACGCTGGGGTGTTGTGGTTGCAGATCACTGGCGGGGAACCATTGATCGACCCGGGGTTCATTCCGTCGTACGAGCTCGCTCACGAGCTGGGCATGATGGTCGAGATCCTGTCGAACGGCTCCCGGCTCGGCAACGCCAAGATCCTGGACGCACTCACCACGCAGCACCCTTACCGGATCTCCCTGTCCGTGTACGGGGCCACTCCGGAGACCTACGACGGGCTCACCAGGCGTCGCGGGAGTTTCAAGCGGTTCTCCAACGGGCTGATGGCGGGCATCGAAGCGGGCCTTCCGCTGGAGCTGTCATTGATCATCACATCCCGCAACGCACACGAGCAGCAGCGAATGCGGGGCTGGGCGGGTGAACTCGGACTCCCCTACAAGGAGTGCGCCCACATGTCGCCGACGATCGACGGCGGCGCTGAGTCGTTGCCCTCCCAGTCAGTCGATCACCTGACCACCCGAGAACCCTTCAAGGGCTGCAACGCCGGTCACACGTTTCTGCACGTCGACCCGCACGGCCTTGCAAGTATCTGCAAAGTCGGCCGGGACGAACAGATCAACCTGATGACCGAAGGAGCCAACGGGCTCGCCCGGCTCGGCGACATCGCCGACCGCCTCATGCTTCGCACCGGTGGTTGCACGGGCTGCCTGCTCTCCGAGAAATGCTCGGTGTGCCGGCCGCTTGCCCAGCGCTATCAGGAGGCGAAGGCACCACTCAGGAGCTACTGCCAGCACGGACAGAAGGGAAGTGCAGCATGACCGCTGTCATGGTCGAGATGACCGCCACCCGCACCGAGGAGGACGACGAGATCTCGTTCATCGACGACATGGACGCCTTCGGCGTGGCCACCGTCCCGGGCTGCGGCGACGACAACCCGTACCAGTGACCCAGTAGCGTGACCGTGCCCCGGACAGGCTTCCCACGTTCAAACTCCGGGGGCCCGTCCGGGGCCTGCAACGACCGAGCGAACGGACGACCGTGACCACAACCCGCATCTCGTACGCAGAGCTACCGGCCATCGTGCAAGCGGCTGTCGAAGCGCACACCGGTCCTGCTTTGAAGGTCGAATCGGCGAGCGAAGGGTTCAACAGCGAGATCGCCGCCCACCTCATCTCGCAGAGCGGCGATTACTACGTGAAGGGACTCCGGACCGACCACCGACGGGTGTGGACTCAGCGCCGCGAAGCAGAGGTGAACCCGTACGTTCGCGGGATCGCTCCTGCCTTGATCGCCCGTGTCGAATCCGCGGGGTGGGACGTGCTGATCTTCGAGGCAGTCGACGGCCACCACGCCGACTACCGGCCCGACTCGCCAGACCTACCCAAGGTGGTGGACGTGCTCCGCCGCCTGGGAGAAGTGCCCTGTCCACCGATCGAGCTGAGGCAGGCAGAGCAGCGTCTGGAACGGTACGCCGACCACCGCGCAGACCTCGGGTACTTCGCTGGGGACGCACTGCTTCATACCGATTGGAACAATACGAACGTTCTCGTGACGGGCGAACGGGCTCACGTCGTCGACTGGGCCTGGGCCACGAAGGGTGCCCCGTGGTTGGACACCGCGTACTGGGTGATCTGGCTGATCGGGGCCGGCCGGCACGAACCCGCGTCCTCCGAGCAATGGGCCGGCCACGTACCCGCATGGCACGACGCCCCCGCCGAAGGAATCAACGCGTTCGCCGTCGCCAACGCCAATGTCTGGGACGAGATCGGCGGACAGGACCCGGATCCCTGGACAGCCCGCATGATCGCGGCCGCACGCAAGTGGCGGGACTACCGAAAGTCGTAACCGCGAGAAGCCCCGTCCGGGTGTGGGTACGCCCTGTGCAGGCCTGCGAGTTGACGAGGTGGACAAGGCGTTCGACGTACGGCTGACGGTCGTCGGCGAGCGAATGTTCGCCGTCCGGATCGACAGTCCGGATCTGGACTGGCGCCATCGGCAGAGCCTCATGAAGCCAGCACAGGTGGCCGTACCCGAGGAGGTCTCGCGGGCTGTCGCGGCCTACCTCGGTGAACTCCGGCTGGTCTACGGCGCGTTCGACTTCGCCGTAACGGCGGCGGGCGCGTGGTACTTCCTTGAGTGCAACCCCAACGGCCAGTGGGCATGGCAGCCGCCCGAGACCACCGACGCGATCGCCCAGGCCATCGCCGACCAGTTGCAGAGAGGTTCCGACGCATGAGTCCGTCCGCAGAACTCCGTACCGCCCTGGTCGACAGACTCACGGCGGAGGGAGCGCTGAGCGATCCGGCCTGGAGCAGGGCGGCGCGAGCCGTCCCGCGTGAGATGTTCGTCGCTTCGTACTTCGAGCCGGTCCCGGACAGTGTCCCGACCGTCTACCGATCGGTGCGGCAGGGTGAACCGGGCTGGCTGGAGGCCGTCCATGCCGACCGAACGCTGATCACCCAGCTCGACGGTACGACCCGACCGGGTGAAGTGGTCGGGGAGACGGTCGCCGGCTCCCCGACCTCCTCCTCGACCCTGCCGTCGTTGGTGCTGCGGATGTGGCAGCAACTCGGCACCGCACCGGGCCACCGCGTGCTGGAGATCGGCACCGGGACCGGGTACTCGACGGCCCTGGGCACGCACCGGCTCGGGGACGCCAACCTGACCAGCGTCGAGTACGACCCGGCGGTGGCCGAGGCCGCCGCGGTCGCGCTCAAGGCGGCGGGCTACGCGCCTCGGCTGATCAACGGGGACGGCCTGCGGGGAGACCCGGACGGTGGGGAGTACGACCGGCTGATCGCGACCTGCTCGGTCCGGCACGTTCCGGTGCCCTGGCTGCACCAGGTGAAGCCGGGTGGCCGCATCCTGGTCACACTCTCCGGCTGGGGCTACGCATCCGGCCTCGCGCTGCTGACGGTCGACGGTCCGGGGAGTGCGACCGGCCGGTTCCTGCCCGGGTACACCAGCTTCATGATCGCCCGCCCGCACGACCGCCCGCCCCGACCGGGCCTCGCGCTGCTGGCCGGGGACGAGCGGGCGAGCCGGATCGATCCCGCGACCATCGGTACGTGGACGGGGAGTTGGGTCGCCCAGCTGGCCGCGCCGTCGGCGGAGCGCATGGGGGCGGGCGGGCAGCAGGTCCTTGTGGACGTGGCCACGGGTTCGCATGCGCGGACGACGCCGGAGCCGGGTGGTGGCTGGACGGTGACCCAGCGGGGGCCGTTGCGGCTCTGGGACCAGGTCGAGCGGGCCGTAGAGGCGTGGCAGGAGGCCGGCGAGCCGCACCAAGAAGGGTTCGGGATCACCGTTTCGGGCACTGGGCAGCGCGTGTGGATCGGAAGCGAGGACGGCCCGGGTTGGAACCTTCCGATCTGAACGGGACCAACCAACGGTGGCGGCCCTCGCTCTCCTGAGCGAGGGCCGCCGGGCCGTGCGGTGGGGCCGGGTGCTGGCGATAATCGACCGATGAGTGCCATCGAACGCCCCATGCCGCCCCTGAACGCCGACGAGCGCACCACACTCGAAAGCTGGCTCGACTTTCACCGTGCCACCCTCGGCATGAAGTGCGAGGGCCTGGACGACGAGCAGGCCGCCGTCGCGTCCGTGCCGCCGTCCGGCTTCACCTTGACCGGCCTCGTCCAGCACATGGCGGAGGTGGAGCGGAACTGGTTCCGCCGCGTGTTCGCCGGAGAACAGGCCCCGCCCATCTACGACCCGCAGGCCGACCCGGCCGGCCCCGACGGCGGCTTCGAACTGGCCGAGGGCGCCACACTGCGCGACGCCCTCGCCACCTGGCAGGCGGAGATCGCCCTGGCCCGCAAGCTCTGCGCGGACCGCGCTCTGACCGACACCGGCCGCTTCATGGAGCAGGACGTCAACCTCCGCTGGGTCTACGTCCACATGATCGAGGAATACGCCCGCCACAACGGCCACGCCGACCTGCTCCGGGAGCGCATCGACGGCACCACCGGTGTCTGACGCCGAATCGGCTCATCCCTCCCGGCTCTGAGGCGCAATGCCGCCGGGTGGCGCAGGCCGAGGGCCTTCGCCGTCTGAATCGGAGTGCTTGAGGGATAGGGGCCGAGGACCCTCTGTCGGCCCCTCGCTCTGGCGAGGGGCCGACAGGCAGTCAGGTGCTGAGCTGATCGAACTCGCCGGCCTTGAGGGTTCGGAGGAACGCGGCGAACTTGGCCGGGGTGGTGCGGACGATCACGTCACCGGAGTCGGACTCACGGAGTTCGACCACGGCATCGACGGTACGCACCTCGACGCACTCATTGGTTGCGGCGGAGTAGCTGGACTTCTGCCAGTTGGTGCTGAACAAGGCGGCCCCCAAGCAGCGAGGTATCCACGGTGTGTCGGGTCAGGTGGTGAGGTGGTCGAACTCGCCGGCCTTGAGGGTTTGGAGGAACGCGGCGAACTTGGTCGGGGTGGTGCGGACGATCACGTCGCCGGAGTCGGACTCACGGAGTTCGACCAGGTTGTCGACGGTACGCACCTCGACACAGTTATCACCGGCGCTGCTAAAGGAAGACTTCTGCCAACTGCTCGGGTTCATCTCAGTCCTTCAATTTTCGGGATACCGCATGAATCAGGGCGCGCGATTCCTCATCGGTGAGCGCGACCTTCTCGATGCGCTCAAAGATGGCACGATAGGTTCCGAGCTCACTCGGAGCATCGAAGAAGATGGGCCCTCGTGAGGTATCCATTTCAACCGTATCCAGCTCGGGAACTACACCGAAGCTATAGATCATGTTTTCGATCGCACCCGGGTAGGTGTGCACGTTGAAGGGGATGACGCGGATACTAATCTTGTCTCGGCGAGAGTCATCAACGAGGCAATCAAGCTGCGCTCGCAGCACCTCGGTGCCACCGAAACGCGTGTAGAGGCAAGACTCATGAAGGTAGGCCACAAGCCTCTTCTGCGGCCTCCGAAGGAACATGCTTCTGCGCTGCGTTCGAAAGGCCGCATGTAGGTCGACCTCATGGGTGGTCAGGCCGGGGATCTTCCGACTGAATATCCCCTTCGCATAGTCATTGGTCTGCAAGAGTCCCGGAAGAAAGGCTGACGTCCAGACCTTCATCACCCCTGCGGCAAAGTCCTCATGCTCAGCGGATTCAAGGAAGGCGCTGGGGAGCAAGCCGCGATACTCCTCCCACCATCCCTTCGTTCGATCTTGTGTCATGTCGCCAAGCGCGTTAATCAGCGGATCATTGAGGCACTTGCATGCGTTGCCGATCGCACGCAGCCGCTGACGGCTCACGCCGATCCTGCCGGACTCCATCTGACTGATCTGACTCACGTCGATGTCGAGGATCCTCGCGAGCTGCGGGCCTCGGAGCGCTGCAGCCTCACGAATCTTCCGTAGCTCGGCGCCGAGCCGGCGTTGCCTCAAGGATGGGTTGCGGCGTGGCGGCATTCGTTCGTTCCTTACGTGAAGTAGGCCAAGTCTGCCGTCTGCCAGCCGTTTCGGTCCACCGATCGCCCCCTCGTGCCACCTACGGGTGATGTTCGGCCGAATGAGTTCCTCATAGGGAACTCTTACTGTAGCGTCGGCTTCCGATGGATCGTCAGTAACGCCTGTTTCCTGGGCAGTAGGCGCCTGCTGCCCGCGCACCGCAGAGCAGCCACACGTGGCATCCCGGTCCCGTTCTGGCTTGGCTCACGGCGACGACTCCCTCACCGGTCGACGAACCCACCACACTCCTCTTTCCGGAGGTCCCTCATGTGTGCCTTCACCCTGCCCGAAACCCCCTCCCCCTCCCCCTCCTCCTCGCTGCCGCCGGACTGGTCCGCCGCCCGTGAGGAGCTGCGGGACGCCCTCGTCCTCGCCGCCTGGCCGGACGACCTGATCGCCGACGCCGACCTCGCCCTCTGCGAGCTCTACGTCAACGCCTGGCGCCACGGCGCCACCCCCGCCCCCACCGTCGTCGTCCTCCACCACGCCCGCACCCTGCGGGTCTCGGTCGCCGACGACAGCCCCCTCCTGCCCGAACCGCGCCAGAGCGCCGATCCCTACGAGGTCTCCGGCCGGGGCCTGCACCTGGTCCGCGCCCTCACCCACCGCTTCGGCACCGACCCCAGCAAGCACGGCAAGCGCGTCTGGTTCGAGCTGGACCACGCCGCGTGAGCCCCCGCCGCGACCCGATCGCCCCCGACGACCCCCGCATGCGCGACTACAACGACACCCACATCACCGCCCTCCTGCGCGAACTCCACACCCGAGGCGCCAGGTTCGGCATCCAGTGGGGATCCGCCACCACCCACCACAGCACCGTCGACGGCCGAATCCTCGTCGACTTCGGCACCGCCCCCGCCGCCACCCTCCTCAACCTCCTCCACCTCCTCCGCGACACCGAGAGGAACGACCCGTGGGAGTCCTGATCCCGATGATCACCGACACCATCCACCCCGACACCATCCACACCGAGCGCAGCACCGTCGCCTACCTCACCGTCGAACACGCCCCCGACGCCGCCGTCCAGCTCCGCCTGGCCGTCGACCTCGACCTCCACACCGGCCCCGGCGAACAGCTCGCCCTCCCCCTCACCCGCGACCAGGCCCACGAACTCCTGAACGCCCTCGCCGCCCACCTCGGCCACCGCGTCCTCGGCATCCGCCGATGAGAACCGGCACCGCCCACTTCCTCATCGGCGCCGCGCTCCTCACCCTCCTCGCGCTCGCCCTCGCCACCGTCGCCCTCGGCGTCCTCACCGCCCTCAAGGTCAACGACGACCCCCACACCCAAGCCCCCAAACCCCTCACCCCCCACGGCCGCTGGGAACTGCGCCACCGCCCCGACGGCACCACCGAATACGCCTGGATCGCCCGCCAGGCCGGCCACTACGGCCCCGAAACCCGCCAGCCCGAACGACCCACCCACCCCGGCCGCCACCGCATACCCACCTGAGCGGACACCGCAGAGGCCCCCGCCCACCCAGGCAGGGGCCTCGCCGCCACCCGGACACCCGGAAATTCCCGGTGCGGGACGGCGAGCCGCACCTATCCTGCGTGCCGTGACCGACTGGAGCAGGATCGAAGCCGCCGACTGTGCCGTCCCCGCCGACCGCCCGTTCGAGGAGCTGGTCCGCGAACTCTCCGCCGCCCTGGCGGACCCCGATCCGGAGATCCGGGACGGCGCGCCCTACGCCGTCCTCGCGACCTGGATCGAGCGCGGAGTGATCGACGAGCCCCGGCGGCTGGCATTGGGGGACGAGATGGCCGCCCGCTTCGAGGCCCCGGAGATCCAGGCCCGCACCTTCGCCCCCCTCGTGCTCGACATGCTGGTGGAGAAGGGGGACTTCCGGGCCGCCTGGGTGGACGCCTTCGAGCGCTGGTACCCGGCGGAGCAGGACCTTCGTGGCCATGACGAGAAGCTCGGCTGGTTGCACGCCGTCGCGCACGGCGCGGACCTGCTGGACCGGTTCGGCCGCCACCCCGAGGTGGACCCGGCGCGGATGCTGCGCCTCGCCGCCACGCGGCTGACGGCGCCCACCGACCACGTACTCGACCAGCTGGAGGACGACCGGCTGGCCCGCGCGATCGCCCGGGTGCTCACCCGGACCGACCTGAGCGAGGCCGACGCGACCGGCTGGCTGGACCCGATCGCCGACCGCTTCGGAGCCGACCGCATCGCCACCCCGGTGCCCGCCCACCTCAGCAACTGCCTGCGCACGCTGCGCCTGCTCTACGTCCTCGCGGACCGGGGCGTGCGTGCGCCGAACAGCGACGCCGCGCCGGACTCCCTCCCCCACGGGGCGGCGGTCAAGGAACGCCTCGCCTCGGCCCTGGACCGGATCGTCAAGCGCTGAGCCCGGGAGCACCCGCACCCGCGCGGCACCGCGTCCCCGCCCCGCACCGCGCACCCGACCGAACCGCCGGCACCCCGAGTCCCTCGTCCACCGGGCGAGGGACTCGCAGGTCTTCGACTGCGGTGAGGGGCGCCGGCCGGCACCCCTCACCCGGCCCCCGGCACCCCTCACCGGGCCGCTCGAAAGATTTCGAAGAAACCTCGAACCCACCTGCAACCACCAACCGGGATGCGCGTCTATACGGATGAAGGCACGGAGAGCGAGACCGGCAAGACCGGGGGGCGCTACCGCTGACAGCGGGGCCGGTCGTCTTCACACACCGTCAGCACCATGACCCTGGGGAAACACGTCATGCGCAAGTCCGTTATGCCCTCTTTCGCGAAGAACATCACCGCCCCCTCCAGCCGCCGCCGGCTCGCCACCCTCGCCGCCGTCGTCGTCCTCGCCGGCTCCGTCCAGCTGATGACCGCCGAGGCCTCCTGGGCCTGCGGCTCGGGAAAGGCCGCCGCCGCCGAGGCCAAGCCGGTCACCCCCGCCTCCGCCCACCAGGGCAACCTCGCCGCCGGGTTCTTCATGACCCCCGACGGCCAGAGCATCACCGCCGGCGGTGCCAAGGCCGAGATCGGCCTTGAGGTCGGCAACTTCACCGGCGCCCCCTACGAGAACGTCGCCCCCGGCATCGCGATCTTCAACCCGGGAGGCTCCACCCGGCTGGAGGACTTCACCGTGGAGGCCGCCACGGACCACGGCGGCTGGAAGAAGCTCACCCTTCGCCACGGCTGCGACCCCGCGATCATCGCCGACACCAGCTCGCTCAAGACCAAGCAGCTCACCGACGGCCACGTCACCCACTTCGCCTTCCGCGTCTCCGTCTCGGCGAACGCCGCCGCCGACCTGAAGGGCTTCGAGGTCTACCTCGGCGCCAAGGCCGACGGCTACCCCGCGGAGAGCGGGGGCCGGCACTCCTACAAGGTGCTCCGCACCGCCGCCCCGGCCAAGCCGACGACCACCGCGAAGCCGGCCGCGAAGCCCACGACCACGGCCACGCCCACCACCAAGGCCGCCGCCCCGAAGTCGGCCGCCCCCGTCGCGCCCGTCGAGGGCAAGACCCCGACCGCTGCGCAGACCCCCGCCACCCCCAAGGCCACGCCGACCGCCCCCGCCACCACCGCGCCGGCCGGCACCCCCGAGCTCGCCCAGACCGGCGCCGGCACCCCCAATGGCTTCCTCGCCGCCGCCTCCGCCGCCTTCGTCGCGCTCGGCGCGGGCGTCCTGATCGCCGTGCGCCGGCTGCGTCCCCAGCGCTGACCGGCCCACGGAGCACAACAGGGGCCCTGCCCCCGCACCTTAGGTTCTAGCGGTCCTCGCAACACTCATGATCATGGGAGTTGCGAGGACCGTGGGCGGCAAGAGGCTCGATCCGGAGTTGAAGAAGCTGTT
>NZ_JBHYYB010000176.1:0-11328 GCF_042752535.1 Kitasatospora sp. NPDC059327
GGCCAAACGTGGCTGTCGTGTGGGGGGCGGGGGGGGGGGGCCCGGCGGCCCCCTGGCTGGCGGTCGGGCCCCCGGGGCCGGCCCCGGCGCCCCGGGGGGCCTCTCCGTCTCCGGTGGGCCCGGGGCCCGGCCGGCTCACCACCGCCAGCCCGCCCACGCGCCCGCCACCGTGAGCAGCAGGACGGCGGCGCCGTTCACCCGCGGGTACATCAGCGCCGTCGCGACCACCTCGCGCAGGGCGGCGCTGGGCCAGTAGTACCCGGCGGTCGGCGCGCCGACGACCTGCCCGGGCACGCCCGCCCGGCGGGTGGTGACGGCGGAGCGGAGCACGTGGAAGCTGCTGGTCACCACGGTGCAGTGGTAACCGGGCCGCTCGCGCTCCATCAGCTCCCGGCTGAAGGCGAGATTCTCGGTGGTGTTGGTGGCCTTCTCCTCGCGTCGGATCCGCTCGCGCGGGCAGCCGGCGGCGACCAGGTGCTCCGCCATGGCCGAGGCCTCGGTGCAGCTCTCGTGCGGCCCCTTGCCGCCGGTCACCAGCAGCAGCGGCGGGCGCCCGGCGGCCTCCTCGGCGCGGTAGAGCGCGACCGCCCGGTCCAGCCGGGAGGCGAGCAGCGGTGGTACCTCGCAGCCGTCCAGTCCGGCGCCCAGCACCACCACGTAGTCGGCGCCCGGCCGCGGGGCGAGTCGACGGTACAACAGGGTGTACCCGAGGAAGCAGAGCAGCAGGAAGGCGCCGTAGCCGCCGAGCAGTACGGCGGCCCCGGCCACCGCCCGCAGCGCCCGGACACTGAGGTAGGTGGCCGAGAGCAGCAGCGCCAGCAGCCCGAGCAGGGCCGCGCCGGCGAGCAGTGACAGCAGACTGGCCGGCCGGGTGCCCTCCCGCCGGACCATGGTGACCCCGTTGGCCACCAGCAGGGCGGCCGCCACCAGCCCGCTCAGCCAGACCGCGCCCGCCACCGCGGCCGTGACGGCGCCGGCCGCCGGTGCGGCGAAGTGGCCGGCGGCGCTCACCGTGCCGAGCGCCGCGCAGACGGCGATCAGACCGAGCAGCACCCCGTTGCCGAACCTCCTCGGTTCCTGGATCCGGGAGAGCAGGACCACGGCGAGCAGGGCGGACATCAGAAGGGCTTGCATGCCGGGATCGTAGGCACAGACGACGCGGCGCCGCTGCCCGCCTGGACCGACCCGGCGGGCGGCGGCGCAGGTGGGGGCGGTGGTGGGGGCGGTGGTGCGGGTGCCCGCGCGGGCTCCGGTGGCGCGGGCGCCGGGCTCACCCCTCCTCGTGCGGGCGGGCGTGGCGGGGCAGCAGGAAGGCGACCAGGAAGGTGAGCACGAGCAGGCCGGCGCGCCTGAGCCGCGGACTCACGGCCTTCCGGCCGTGCCCGGGAACGACCAGGCCCCCGCCGGGTGGGCGGGGGCCTGGTCGGAGGCGGGAACGGTCAGCCGGCGTCGGCCGTCGGCGCGCTGCGCCGGCCACGCTGGTCCAGCGAGGCCAGATAGGCGTTGTACGCGGCCAGCTCGGCGTCGCCGCTGCGCTCCTCGGCACGGTCCCGGCGGCGCGACACCCGCTGCTCGGAGCGCATCCACTGGTAGACCAGCGCGATCAGCACGATGGCGGTCGGGATCTCGCCGAACGCCCAGGTGATGCCACCGGCCAGCTTCTGGTCGTCCAGCAGCTTCGTCCCGGGCGGCGCCGCCTCCTCGGTGAAGGTGGTCACCAGCGGGTGGCTGGCCATCATCACCGCGACGCCGAAGAAGGCGTGGAACGGCATCCCCATGAACAGCTCGATGATCCGCATCACATGGCCCGGCCGGTGCGGGCCCGGGTCCACGCCCATGATCGGCCAGAAGAACGCCAGCCCGGCGGCGAGGAAGTGCACCATCATGAAGATGTGCCCGAGCCGGTACTGCATGAGGAAGTCGAACAGTGGGGTGAAGTAGACCCCGTAGAGGCTCGCGATGAACAGCGGGATGGTGAAGCCCGGGTGCGAGATCACCCGGACGTAGGTGCTGTGCAGCAGGGCCACCAGCAGCTCGCGCGGCCCGCGCGGCCGGCCCTTGCCGGCCGGACGCAGCGCCCGCAGCGCCAACGTGATCGGCGCGCCGAGCAGCAGCAGGATGGGCGACAGCATGGAGAGCACCATGTGCTGCATCATGTGCGCGCTGAACAGCACCATGCCGTAGTCGTTCAGCCCGGTGCAGGTGACCAGGATCACCGAGCCGATGCCCGCCGCCCAGCCGATCGACCGGCCGACGGGCCAGCGGTCACCGCGCCGGTACAGCCGGACGACGCCCGCGCCGTACAGGGCCAGGGCGGCCAGGCTCCCGATCAGGAACACCCAGTCGGGGGACCAGGTCAAGACGTTGGACAGGGAGAACGGGCCCAGCTCTGCCATTCCGCCGTGGTGGTGCATCCCTGACATTCCGTCGCCCATCGGCGGGTCCCGCTTTCCCTCGTCACGGCCCCTGGATGGGTCCGGTTCGCCCGTTTTGCTTGCCTCCACAGCCTAGGCGGGCCTTACTCCGGATCTTCCTCCGCCCCCTGCTTCGGTCCGGCGGGGCAACGCGCCGGTCGCCGACCTGCGCGCCGCCCCGCCCGTGCGGACCGGCGTGGGTCAGGACCCGTTGCCCTTCTTCAGGCAGAACTCCTTGTCGCTGTGCTCCGTCAGGTAGTCGGCGTCGATGAGGCCGGCGACGTCGAAGGTCTTCAGGCCGGGGTCGTTCGGCTTGAGGTCCGGGTCCAGCCACTGCTGGAGGCCGTTGCCCGGCTGCGAGAACGCGCCCGCGATGTGGCCCTCCTGGACCTTGAACGGCTTCTTCACCTCGAAGCAGTGGTAGTTGGCGTCCCCGCCGTTGAGGGAGTCCGGCGGAAGGGCGCGCTCGGCGAACGGCGTGCCGCCGGGGGCCAGGAACTTCCCACGAGCGTTGTTCCCGAACCGGTCCAGCTTCTTCCCGGCCTTCAGCTCGCGCTCGGTCATGTCGAGGTCGCCGTTGTTGTCGCTGAAACCGTTGTGGTCCGGGTACTTCCAGCCCCGCCAGTCCCGGTACCAGTCCAGGAACCGGGCCGGCGTCACTCCGCCGAGCCGGTCGTAGTCCTTCAGCAGCTCCTTCACCACCGGGTCGGTCGGCAGGACGGCCGGGCCGAGTTCGACCCGGGTACAGAGGTACTTCTCCGCGCCGGCGTCGTAGACCTTCGGAACGTTGTCGCACTCGGCGATCGGCACCCGCTGGGAGGCGGTGGACTGGGCGACGGCGGTGCCGGTCGCGGCCAGCCCGGTCAGGGGCAGAACGGCTGCCATCGTGAAGGCGGCGAGAGCGGGGCTGCGCATGGGCGGTTCCGTTCGGAGGGGGAGTGGGGGCCACGGCCACCGGCTCCTACTGCCCGTCCGGTGGCGTTTGGCACCCGCACGGTGACACAAAGCGACACTGTTTGTTCGCGGATGACCGTTCCGCTCCCGCCGTGCCCACCCGTTCGGCCCTGTGCGCCGACCACACCCCGTGCGGCGGCCGACGGGCGGCGGAAGGCGTCCGGGGGCTGCCGGAGGTCGGTCGGGTGCGCGGGCGGTGCGGGCCCGCGCACCCGACCTCGGGCCTGGTCAGAAGGTGACGGACTTCAGGTAGCTGGTCTCACCGCGCGGGCCGGCCACGTAGAGGGTGTGCCCGTCGGGGCCGAGGGCGGTGGCGCCGACGCCGTCCAGGCCGAAGTCGGTGAGGCCGACCGAGGGCAGGAAGGAGCGGGAGGCGGTGTCGTAGGCGAGGACGGCGGCCGAGGGCTTCCAGCCGTCCTTGAGGACGAACAGACGGCCGCCGTCCGGGGAGACCGACACCAGGTGGGTGTCGGCGGAGGTGGCCGGGCCGCCGAGGGTGAAGGCCGTGCGGGAGGTGTCGGTGAAGGGGTCGAGCTCGTACCCGGACCCCTGGGCGGAGCGGCTGCCGAGGGCGTAGAGCCGGGTGCCCTGGGGGGACGCGGCGACCTCGGTCGCGGCGGCCAGCGGCCGGACGGTGCGGATCACGGTCGGCACGGGGGTGGTCAGGTCGAGGTGGACGACGCCGGCGCCGGTGGCGACATACGCGTCGGCGCCGCCGTTGTGGAGGGCGATCCCGTCGACCGTGGAGTCGTCGAGCGTGGTTGCGCCGGTGAACGAGCGGCTGAAGGTGTCGAAGACCAGCACCCGGCCGGGCCCGGACGACCCCGACTGGGTCACGAACACCCGGGAGCCGTCGGCGCTGACGGCGAGCGAGCGTGGACCGTCGACGGGCGTGCGGGAGAGCACGGTGCGGCCGCCGAGGTCGACGGTCAGCAGGTGGTCGGCGGCGAGGACGTAGAGCCGGTTGCCGTCGGGGCTGAGCACGGGCCGGCCGACGGTGCCGTCCTCGCCGAGCGGGGTCTGCGCGACGACCGTCCCGGTGCGGGTGTCGACGGTGCGCAGGACGGCGGGGTAGCCGGTGCCGATGCGGTCCTCGGCGACGACGTAGGCGCGGTTGCCGTCGGCGCTGACGGCGATGCCGAACGCCCGCCACCCGACCGCGGTGGCGGCCGCGTCGCCCGTGCTGGTGGCGGCGGTGGCGGCAGTCGGCACGGCGCACAGGAGCGTGGCGGAGGTGGCGCAGACGGCGATCCAACGAGCCTTGCGCAGAAGTGAGTTCATGGACCTCTCCCCGGGTCGGTCGCCTCGCGGTGCGCGAGGGCGTGGTCACGCTACGGGGGAGCGGGAGAGGGCGAGGAGGAGATGTGGAGGAGTTGACCGAATCGACATTGGTCTAGTCCAAAAGGCGACAGCCGCGCCCCTGCCGAGGCCTGGGCGCGGCGTGCGGCGTGCGGGGTTCGGGATGGGTCAGTCGCGTGGCACGAGGACGTTCTCGCCGCGGCGGCCGGCCTCGAAGTCGTCGATGTCGCGGAGCTTCATCTCCGTCATGTTCGACGCCTCCAAACTCCCCTGCTGGGAGAACGTCCCCAC
This sequence comes from Kitasatospora sp. NPDC059327, assembly GCF_042752535.1. Classification (NCBI taxonomy): domain Bacteria; kingdom Bacillati; phylum Actinomycetota; class Actinomycetes; order Kitasatosporales; family Streptomycetaceae; genus Kitasatospora; species Kitasatospora sp. NPDC059327. Next base: position 4,959 of record NZ_JBHYYB010000176.1, read on the forward strand.
CACCCGCGACATCACGGCGTACTGCCACAGCCGCGACGTCTGGGTGGAGGCAGAACTCGGCGAGGTCGGCGGCAAGGACGGCGCCCACGCCCCATGCGTGCGCACCCACCCGGACCAGGCACGGGAGTTCGTCACCGCCACCGCCGTCGACTCGCTTGCCGTGGCCGTCGGCGGCTCCCACGCTATGCTCACCCGTGACGCCACCCTCGGCTTCGCCCTCATCGCCCGGCCGCGCGCCGCGGTGAGCATCCCGCTCGTCCTGCACGGTTCCTCCGGCGTCGGCGACGCTGACATCGCCCGCGCCGTTGCCGTCGGCATGACGAAGGTCAACATCTCCACCCACCTCAACAGGACGTTCACCCAGTCCGTCCGCACCCGCCTCGATGCGGATGCCACGACCGCCGACCCGCGCAGGTACCTCGGGCCCGCGCGCGACGCCGTCGCGGCAGAGGCGACGCTTCTCCTGCGCGTGCTCAACCCCGGCAGGCAGACTGCTGCCCAGCTGGTGCTGCGAGCAGGTGCTGGGCCTTGCCGCCTTCCACCTGACGTCCTGGCACCTTCGGGCCCTCGGAACGATCCTGGGAAGGCGGCGTCAGCGCTGACGATGTCGGCAGCCATCCCCTGTGAAGCGACCCCGAGGGTCCCACTCGCAGGGGGTTCCCATTTCCCACAGGCCGGGATGCACAGGCGGCCGGAGCACCTCTCGGACATGACGGATGCCGAAGGGGCCGTGGCGCGAGGTGCGTGCCCGGATACCACCCGGGCGGGCGCCGGGGACGAGCCAGGCAGGGTCCGGCGCCGGCGGCCCGGAACACGGAGGCGAGGACCTGTCGACCCTCAACGCACAGGCCGGCGCCCCGGACGGGGCGAGGATGCCGCCCAGGGCGGGAGGCGGGCAGGTGGTGCGGGCAAAAGGTGGGGGCCTCCCGGCTGGTTCGGACGGTGTGTCCGTTTCGGTCGGGAGGCCCTGTCCTGCTCAGGTGTTTGTGGTGGTGGTTAGTTGACGGTCCAGTGCTGGAGTGCGCTGTCGGTGTCCGGTTGCTGGGTGACGAGGGCTCCGTTGGTGGTGGAGGCGGGCCCGCGGACCATCGAGTCCCACGCCCGGGTCGGCGGCGCGGGCATCGCCGACATCGTGCGCCTGGCCTACGGGGTGGACCTGCCGCAGTTGACCGTGGGCCTGCCGCTCGGCCTGCTGCCACCACCGCCGAGCCTACCGACCCCCGGGGCGGGAGCCGCCGGCCACGCGATCCTTCCGGCGCCGGGGACGATCACCGCCCTCCACGTCCCGGCCGACCTCCCGGACTCGGTGATCGTCGCGCTGGGCTGCGCCGTCGCAGACGTGATCCGCCCGCTGCTGTCCGGCTGCGAAAGGAAGGCCGGTGTGGTTGTCGCACGGGCCGCCAGCACGGCCGGCACGACCGCCCTGAGCGAGCAGGTAGCCCCCGCCATCGGAATCACCGTCTCCTCCGTCGACCGGGGGAGTTCAGCACTGAAGGGAAGTACGCCGTGACACGGCGACGCGTTCTCGTGGTCGGCTGGAAGAAGCCGCTGCTCAAGAAGGCCAAGGAGCTGGGCGTCGAGGTCTGGTACGTCCAGCACCCCGAACTCCACCAGCCGGAAACCCGGGAGTACGCGGATGTGACACTGCTGCTCGACTACACCGACCAGGCGCTGCTCGTCCCAGCGGTGGTGGCCCTGCACAGCACCCACCCGTTCGACGCGGTGGTGGGGATCGCGGAGGACGCCCTGCTCCCGGTGGCGGAACTGAACAGCACGCTGGGGCTGCGCGGGCCCTCGCGCGACACCGTGCGGCTGCTCACGGACAAGTGGGCGATGCGTGGCCGGCTGGCCGAGCGGGGCGTGAGCCCGGTCCGGTCTGCCATCGGCACGAGCGCCGCGGACCTCACCGCTTTCGGAGACCGGGTCGGCTACCCGTTCATCGCCAAGCCGATCGCCGGGTACGGGAGTTACGGGATCGCCCTGGTGCACGGACCGGCCGAGGCAGCGGCCGTGTCGGCAGGCTTCCAGGCAGTGGGAAGCCCGGCCTTCCTGGCCGAGGAGTTCCTCGACGGGCCGGAGGTCAGTGCGGAGTGCTTCAGTTTCCACGGACGCCACCTCGTCCTGGCCGTGACCGACAAGCTGGTGGGCGACAGCTTCGTCGAAGCCGGTCACGCGGTGCCCGCGAGGCTCGACGCCGCGACCGAAGCCGCCGTCGTGATCCTGGTGCGGGACTTCCTGGACGCGGTGGAACTCACCGACGGCCCCTCCCACATCGAGGTCAAGCTGACTCCGGACGGCCCCCGGATCATCGAGGGCCACAACCGCCGTGGCGGCGACCGCATCAACGAACTGGTCGAACTGGTCTACGGAATCGACATGGAGACCCTGACGGTCGCCTGGGCCCTGGACCTGGTCCCCCCGTTGCAGGAGCCGCCGCCGCTTGGACGCGCCGCCGCCGTACGCTTCCTCGCGGCACAGCCGGGGACGCTCACCGAGATCACCGGTACCGACGTCGCCGAACGGCCTGACGTCGTCCAACTGCAGATCAACGTGACACCGGGGCAGCGTCTCGGCCCGGTGGAGTGGTCCGACGACCGCCCCGGGTTCGTCCTCACCACGGGCGACACCGCAGCCGCGGCGATGGCGGCCGGCGAGCACTGCGCGCAGCGGGTGGTCTTCCACACCCGGCCCGAACCGGCGCCGCAGGCACCTGAGCCCGCCACCGCCAACGGGCCGCGCCGCAGCCTGGACCAGGCCGAACTGCTCGGATACCGGCGGCCGAACGGGCAACAGCGGGAAGGGAGCGGACACCATGCGGAGCAGGGCCCGCCCGCGAGCTGACCAGACGCCCCTCCGGCCGGCACCGCAGCGCGAGCGCCACGAGGGCCTGTGGCGGCAGCGTGACTTCCGGCTGCTGTGGATCGGCCAGGGTGCCAGCAAGCTCGGCAGCGCCGTCACGACCGTCTCCCTGCCGCTGATCGCCGTCCTCACCCTGCACACCACCGCCTTCGGCGTCGGCGTACTCGAAGCCGCCGTCTGGCTGCCGTGGCTGATCGTCGGCCTGCCGGCAGGCGCGTTGGTCGACCGATGGGCACCCCGGCCGGTCATGGTCGTCTGCGACCTCGCATCGCTGCTGCTCCTGGGGAGCGTTCCGGCCGCAGCCTGGTTCGGCATGCTGACATTCCCCCAACTCGTCGTGGTGGCACTGCTCGCCGGGGCCGCCGGCGTATTCTTCTCGACGGCCTACCAGGTGCTCCTGCCCAGCCTGCTGGCCCCCGCGGACCTGCCCGAGGGCAATGCCAGGATGCAGGGGACCGAAGCGGCAGCCCAGGTCGCCGGCCCCGGGCTCGGCGGTCTGCTCGCCCAACTGGCCGGCCCCGTCCTCGGTCTGCTCATGGACACCCTCAGCTTCGCCGTCTCCGCCCTGTGCCTGCGACGCATCACCACCACCGACCGGCGCCCGCCACGTGACCCGGCCGCCGGCACCCGCTCACTGCGCGGGGAGATCAGCGAGGGTCTGGGGTTCCTCGTCCGCGACCCCTACCTGCGCTCGATCTGCGGCTTCTCCGCCCTGACCAACCTGACCGGCAGCGTCCTGCAAGCGGTGCTGGTGGTCTTCCTCCTGCACGATGTCGGCCTGAGCCCGGGCGTCGTCGGCGGGCTACTGGGCACCATTGGCCTCGGCGGAGTCCTGGGGGCGACTGTCGCGACCAGGATCACCCGGCGCTTCGGCACCGCGCGCGGCCTGCTGCTGTGCAACCTGTGCACCGCTCCGGCCGCGCTGCTCGTCCCGCTCACGGGCCACGGGCCGCGCCTGGTCATGTTGGTGGCGGGCGGCCTGCTGACGACAGCCGGGGTCATCGCGTTCAACGTGATCTTCGGCAGCTTCCGGGCAGCCTACGTTCCGTCGCACCTGCTCGGCCGCGTCGTCGCCGGCGGACGGTTCGTCAACTACAGCACCATTCCCGTCGGCGCCCTGCTCGGCGGCAGCCTGGGCACCCTTCTCGGCCTGCGCCCCACGGTCTGGATCGCCGCCGCCGGTACCGCCCTCAGCGTCGCCGCCCTGCTCGCCGGACCGGTCCGCCACGGGCGCGACCTGCCCACCGCCCCGGCCGTCCGCACCGAACCACCTGAGGAGAACGCCCGATGACCGCACCGAACACCACCCACGTCGTGGTCGGCTTCAACACGTCGCTGCTGGCAGAACTCGATCGGCTGCTGTCGCCGGCGTCCGTCCTCGTCATTGAGGAACCCGACGTGATCGAGGCCCGAGCAGTCGAGCAGCACCTGAAGGCGCTGCCGTAGCGGGGCTGTTCGGTGCCCCGGTGCAGGACGAGCACGATCCGCAGGCCGTGCTCGCCGCCGTCCCACGGCCTGACGCGGTGCGCGTGGTGACACCCGCCAACGAGTACGGCGTCGTCGCCGCGGCCGCCCTTGCCGAACAGTGGGGACTGCCCGGGGCGACCCTTGGCGCCGCGCTGGTCCTGCGGGACAAGCTCCGCCTGAGGATGCGATGCCGGACCGCGGGGATTCCGCAGCCCGCCTTCCGCGAGGCCTTCGGCGCGCGGGACGTGAGGGTCTTCCGCGAGCTGCACGGTGGGGTGTGCGTGCTCAAGCCGACGAACCGGCAGGGCAGCCTGGTAGTCCTGCCGCTCGGCCCGGACGACGGTCTCGGCGCGGCCTGGGCGGAATGCGTGGCGGACGAGGCGCCGCTGCGCAGGCCGAAGCGTGCCCTGCCCACCCGGTACCTGGTGGAGGAGCGCCTGACCGGAGAGGAGGTCAGTACGGAGGCCCTCGTCCACCGTGGCGAGGTCGTCTTCGTCAATGTCACGGCCAAGCGCGTCCAGAGCGCGCGCCGACCGGTGGAACTGGGCCACGTCGTGCCTACGGGCCTCCCCGCGGATCTGCTCGCCCGACTCACCGGCCGCCTCGTCGAAGCCACCGGCTTCGCCTCAGCTTGACTCTGTCGTGTCCGTCTGCCGGCCGGTGCGCGCGAGCCCATTCGCCGCGCACGGAAGGAACCCGGCCACCATGTCACAGCCCATCGAGGTGATCGGCGGGATCGACACCCACACCGACCTCCACCAGGCCGCCGTCATCGACACCATCGGCCGGCACCTGGCCACCGAGGCGTTCCCCACAACGCCCGCGGGCTACCGGGACCTGCTGGAGTGGCTCCATTCCCACGGCCAAGTACAGGCCGTAGGGATGGAGGGCACAGGCTCCTTCGGTGCCGAGCTTTCCCGCTACCTCCGTGCCAACCAGATCGTTGTCATCGAGGTGGACCGACCCGACCGTCGCGCTCGCCGTGTGTCCGGGAAGTCCGACCCCATCGATGCCTATGCCGCCGCAACTGCGGTACTCGCCGGTCGGGCCACCGGCACCCCGAAGCACCGCGACGGCGCGGTCGAGGCAATCCGCGGACTGCGCGTGGTACGCGCCAGCGCCGTCAAGGCCCGTACCCAGACCGTCAACCAGATCAAATCACTGATCATCACCGCGCCCGCCGAGGTACGCGAAGCGCTGCGCTCGCTGACCACCACCGAGCTGGTCCGACGGCCGGCCGTCAGTCGTCCGGGCAACGATCTGGCGGACCCGGCCACGGCCGTCAAAGTAGCTCTCAAGCCTCTGGCCAGGCGCTACCGGTACTTGAGCGAGGAGATAGCGGACGCGGACGCCGAGCTCCGCGCCCTGATCACCCACACCGCACCCGGACTGCTCGCACTGCTCGGCGTCGGGACCGAGACCGCCGGCCAGCTGCTGGTCACCGCCGGGGACAACCCCGACAGACTCGCCTCCGAGGCCTCCTTCGCCCACCTGTGCGCCGCCGCACCCGTGCCGGCATCCTCCGGGCGCACCGACCGCCACCGCCTCAACCGTGGCGGAGACCGCCAGGCCAACCGCGCACCGCACACGATCGTGTTGGTCCGCATGCGTCACGACCCGCGCACCCGCGACTACGTCGCACGACGCACCGGCGAAGGACTCAAGACGAAGGACATCTTCAGATGCCTCAAGCGCTTCGGCGCGCGAGAGGTCTTCCACCACCTCACCAGCGCATTCAGCAGCGCACTCGGGTCGTCTCCTACAGCTTGACGATCTATAGAAGCTTCAGAATCAAGCTGAGACCTTCATCCCTGCTTGGCAGGTGAGAGCGCAGGCTGACACCCAGGGCAGTTGACATAAACGTGCCCGACCGGACGGCATCGAAGGCCAGGAACGGTGTCCGGGTGAACACGGCACCCGGTATACCCTGCCCGAGTCCGAGACGAGACACGGACACCGTCAAGCAGGCTGTCTGTCGGGGGTTGGGGTTGGCGGTCGTCTCCGAGCACGTCATTCGTCAGGAGACGGAGTCGGGGATGCTGGC
>NZ_JBHYYB010000177.1:0-10486 GCF_042752535.1 Kitasatospora sp. NPDC059327
GCTGGGCCTGGCGGTCCTGCTGCTGTTGCTGCGAAGGGGGCATGACAGGACTCCGTCGTAGTCGGAGATCCATGTGTCACCAACGTCCAGCAGTTCTATACCTAGACCTTGGCGAACGCGGCTGTGGGAGAGGGCTCGCATTGGCGCGGCCCCTGGTGGTCGGGGTCCTTGGCGCCGTTGGCGTCCTTGCTGTTGTGACGGGCCCGGGCGGCTCGGCGGTGGATGGCGCGCAGTTCGTCCTCGCTGACGCCTCCCCACACCCCGGATTCCTGGTTGGTCTGCAGGGCCCAGAGTAGGCATTCGGCGCGTACCGGGCAGTGCCCGCACACTGCCTTGGCCTCGTCGATCTGCAGCAGGGCCGGGCCCCGGTTGCCGACGGGGAAGAACAGATCCGGGTCCTCTTCGCCGCACAGGGCGCGGTCCAGCCAGTCGCGCCGCGGGGTTTGGGAGGCTTCGGGAGGGTTCATCGCATTCCTCGCTTCACGGCGGCGGGACGGGTCTCCCGCAGGGGCTGGTCCCGGGCGGGGCGGGGCCCCGGTGTTGTGGCGGCGGCGGCCGGCGGGGCGCCGGTGAGGCGCTCGGTGAGCTGGCGGCGGTGGCGGGTCAGGCGGTCGGCGCCGTCGCTCGGCGGGGGCGGTGCGGGCAGGTCCATCACCGCGCGCAGGGCCCTCAGCGCCGCCACCGTGGCGGGTCTGTCCTTGTCGACGATGTCGTTGAAGCTCTGGCGGGCCGCGTCATAGCGGGTGCGTGCCTGGGTGATCTGCTCGGCGGTGGGCCGTAGTCGTCTGGCTGGGTTGCGGTCCTGGGCGAGGAGGTCGTCCAGTTCGCGGCCCAGGACGAGGACGGCGTTCTGCGCGCGGGCGACGGCCTGGTCGTCGATGCCGGCGGCGACTTGGTCGGCCAGGCGGTGGTCGGGTCGGGGGTAGTGCGCGGCGATGGTGGCCCGCGCCGCGACGCGCTGCTCGCCGAGGGCCTCGTCCAGAAGGGAACGGGCGGCGTCGAAGGTCGCCGTGTAGGCGGCCTGCTCGGCGAAGTGGACCTCCATCGGGCGCAGGTCCAGGGCCTGGGCCTCGGACCGGACCGCTTGGGCGGCGGTGGCCGCGAGTGTGTGCAAGTGCGGCTCGTGGTCGCTTGCGGCGCGTTCGGCGGCGGCGAGGGCGAGCAGGCGCCCAAGCACGGCGTGCCGTCCGGTGGTCTCGGCGGCCAGGGTGCGCGCGAGAGCGGTGCTGCCCCGGTCGGCCAAGGACCAGCGGCCTTCGCCGGCCTCGCGGCCGGCCTGGGCCACGTAGGTGTAGGCGCTGGTGAGGGTCGCGTCCGCGTCCTCGGCCGCTCGCCGCGCGGAGGGCACCCGGCGGCGCCAGTGGAGAGCCGCGTCGGCGTCGCCGGCGGGCTGGCCGGGCAGTGGCAGGGGCTGGGGCGGCTGGAGGACTCGGGCGGCGGCGCTTCCCACTCTCTCGCGCACCTCCCCGTCCAACGGCAGGTGGTCCAGGGCCCCGGCGAGGGCGGTGTCCAGACGCCGCCGGTCCGCCCCGCCGGCGGGGGTGACTTGGTCCGGTTCCTGTTCGGCGGGTTCGGTGCGCACGCCGGTGGTGAACGCCTCGATCCGGCCCGCACGAAGGTGCGGGGCCAGGACGAGGAGGTCACGCTGCAGGTCGACGGCGGCCTCGCGCCAGCGGGCCCGCTGGTCGTCGGTGAGGTCGGCGGGAGGCCGCGCGGTGAGCGGGTCGAGGTCGGCCAGTCGCTCCAGATACCAGGTGGCCGCGGCGAGGACGGCCGGTTCCTGGCGTGCCGGCCAGGAGGAGTTCAGGATCCGCAGGTTCGCGACGAGCAGCGGCCGGTCGTCCTCACCGACGGGGCCGGCGGCCCGCCGGACGGCGCGGGCGGTACGCAGAGCCGACATCACCAGCGACGCGTGCTGCTCCTGGGCTCCCGGGTAGTGCGAGGCGAGTTCGGCGAGCACGTCGGCGCCGGGCAGTGTGGTGAACGCCGCGCCCCAGGCGCTCCCGGCGCGAATCCAGTTCGGACCGTCGGGCGCCGCGTCGGACGGCTCGTCCTGAGGCTGCCACAGGCGGTCCTCGAGCCAGTCGGCCTGCGCCGTGCGCAGCGTGTCGCGGCGCGCGTCGTCCTGAGGCAGTTCCGCGAGCGCCCGGCGCACGATGTCGCCCGGCCTGCTCGGCGTCAGGGCGCCGTCGTCGTCGGTGGCGTGCGCCGTGACCTCCAGGTGGCCGAGGCGGTCGGTGTCGAGGAAGAAGTGCGCGGCGGTGGCCGGGTCGGAGGTCAGCAGCGAGGGCCCGTACGTTCCGCCGAGGTAGGGGTCGGTGTAGACGCTGGCAAGCGCGTACTGCACGGGCTCGGACGGCGGCGGGGGCGGGGGCGGGGGCGGGGGCGGGGGCGGGGCCAACGGCCTGCCTCTCTTTCTGGTGGCGGGATCGGATGGAGTCGGGAAGGCGAGCGTGCGCGGGCGCCGCGGGCGGGGACAATCGCTACGGCGCTCCGGTCCCGGTGGGCGGGAGCGGTGGCCCGCCCCTCCCATCTGGCGGAATCAGGCACCGTCCGACGGGCGGGCCTCACCTGCGGCGACTGCCGCCGGGGCGGCGCGGGCGGGAGGGTTTGGAGGCGGGTGACCGGCGCGGCGGGGTGCCGGGCCCGGCTTGGGCGGCCTGCTCGGCGGCAGCCTGAAGGCGTTCGCGGTCGGCCTCGCGGCGCACGCGCAGCAGTTGCAGGCGGTCGGTGATGCGGGCGGTGCGGTAGAGGTCGAGGGCCTTCGACAGGTGCTGCCACTCGGTGGCTCGATCGTTCTCGGGGGGCGGGCCGAGCGGGTCCGTGCCGGTGACGTTCTGGTGCAGCCGCCAGTCGGCGACGGCTGTGACCAGGCGCCGGTAGAGGTGTTGCTGGGCGGTGTCGTCCTCGTCGGGGGCGGGGATCTGCTCGATCCACTCCTCGGGTGCTGCCTGTCCGGCGAGGGTCGCGGCAAGGGCGTCCTGGCCGAGGCGTTCGGCGCGGGGCAGCAGGATGGGCACGGGAGCGCGGCGGCCGGCAGGCCCGGCCACGGCGGGGGTGGCGGGGGCCGGCGGATCGGGCCGCACCGCCGGGTCGGGGGCCTGGCGGCCGCGCAGCAGTCGCAGTCGGGCGAGTTGCTCGAGGGCCTGGCGGGTGAGTTGCTCGGACGGCGGTCCGGGGTGGGGCTGGTGGGCGGTGCGGGCGCGGTGGTGCAGGGCGCGGATCCGCTCCTCGAGGGCACTCCAGGCGGCGGCGTGCTGCTCGGCCTCGGGCTTCGGGCCCAGCCCCGGCACGTGGGCGGGTACCTGGTGGAGGGTGCGCCAGGCGTCGGTGAGGGCCGCGGTGCGCTCCCATCGCGCACGCAGGGCGCGGCCGGCCTCGGGGGGCGGGAGGGGTCCGAGCGGCGCGGTCCAGGCGGGAATGTCGGCGGCGAGTTGGGCGCCGCGGGCGGCGAGTTGGCGGTCGACGACGTCGCGGCGCTCGGTGAGGTGGCGCCGCCAGTTGTCGGGGGTGTGCGGGTCGTCGATGGCGGCGGTGGGGGTGAGCCAGTCGGGCAGATCAGCGGCGTCGCCGCCGGTGGGCGGCCGGTCGGGCAGCAGTCGGCGCAGGTTCCGCTCCGCGCCCACGCGGGCGGTGACGGCCTCGGCCCGCTGCCAGGCCTCCCGGGCCGCCTGGTCGCGGGTCCGGGCCCGCTCGGCGTCCTGTGCCGCCGCGGCGGCGGGGTCCGGCGCGGCGGCCGGGGAGCCGGGCCGGGCGCGCTGGTAGTCCTCCCGGGACCGGTCACGCCACGGCATCGCGCGGCGCAGTGCCTGCTCACCGCGCAGGCGCACCAGGTCCTCGACGGCGGCGAGCTCCGCCCGGTGGTCGCCTTCGTCGGCGGCTCGCAGCGCGGCACGGCGCCCCGCGCGCAGGCGCTCGGCGAGCTGGGCGGCGGTGAACGTGCCGTACGGGCGCTGGGGCCAGGGCGGGTGGCGGCGGCCGCGGGCGGTGACCGGGCGGGGAACGACGGCGGCCTGGGCGTCGGCGGCGTGCAGTTCGTCCAGGGCGCGGGCGCGGTGCTGCTCCGCGAGGGCGGCGATGCGCTGCAGTTGGTCGCCGGCGAGGGTGCGCAGCAGGCGGGCGTTCGGGTGGGGGTCGGCCTCCGCGTGGGCTTCGGCGGCGCGGGCGGTGGCGAGGCGGCGGTCGATGCGCCAGGCCAGGACGGCGCCGGGCACGTCCACTCCGGTCAGGGTGCCCTCCTGGTGGGCGGCGGCCAGGATGCGTTCGGGGGTGAAGCCGGCTTTCTCCGCGCGCCCGAGTGCGTTGACGATGGCGGTGAACGCTTCGTCGGCGACCAGCGGTTCGGCGGCCGGGCCGAGCGCGGCGCGGGCGGCGGCGGCGTAGCGCAGCCGGGTGGCCTTTTCGGTGGCGTCGGCGTACTCGGCGGTCAGCTGCCGGATGCCCCAGGCGCGTTCCTGTTCGGTGCGGATGGTCTGGCGGGCGGAGGGCGCGAAGCTGCTGTAGGTGGCGATCCGCAGGAGGGCCTGGTCGAGGGTCTGGTCGTTCTCGAGGGCGATGTAGAGGTGGTTGCCGGTGCGGCCGCGGGTGGCGGCGACGTAGGCGGCCTCGCGGGAGGTGCGGGTGGTGAGAAGAGCGTGGGAGCGGGTGACCGTCATGCCCTGGGCGCGGTGGATGGTGGAGGCGTAGCCGAGCTCGCAGTGCTCGCGCAGGTAGTCGGCGGGCAGGGTGAGGCGGCCGCGATGCCGAGTGTGGCGGATGACGGCGTCGCCGGCGGGGGTGTAGCGCTCGATCGCCCACACGTCGCCGTTCTTGACGAAGTCCTTCCCACCGCGGCAGACCAGGCTGCGTTGGTTTCGCCGGGTGACGACGAGGTCGCCGACGTGCGCGCGGTGGCCGTCGCGCAGCCGGGCGGGGCTCGGGCGCCAGCGTGAGGGGGCCAGGAGTTGGCCGCGTTCCATCCGCCACTTCTGGGCGCGGCGGTTGAGAGTTGCGACGAGGTCGCGGTCGGGGGCGGTCATCAGCGGGGTGCGTCCGGCGGTGAGGTCGGTGCGCCAGGCGGTGAAGACGGCGTCCGCCATGGCGGACGTGGTGCCGCCCTGCACGCGGCCCTGCCGGCGGTACCAGGTGAACGCCTCGCCCGGGTCGCCGTCGCGCAGTGTGAGGGAGGCGCCCGCCTCCTCGGGGTGGCGGAAGCGGTGCACGGCGGTGAGGTGGACGGCGCCGACCTCCGTCTGCAGCAGCCGCAGTACGCCGCCGGCTTCGACGGCGGCGAGCTGCGCGGGGTCGCCGATCAGGCGCACGTGGGCGCCTGCCTTCGCGGCGCGGCGCACGATCACGGCGAGCTGGGTGGTGGCGGCCATGCCGGCCTCGTCCACGATGATGACGTCGCCCTTGCGCAGGCGCTCGGCGCGCGGCAGGACGAGTTTGCCGGCATCCGCGAGACGCTGGCGGCGCAGCCAGGAGTGGAGGGTGTGGGCGGGACGCCCGAGTTCCTCGGCCATGACGTGGGCGGCGCGGGCGGAGGGGGCGAGCGCCACGGTGGTGCGGCCGGCGGCGGTGATGGCGTCCGCGGCCAGGCGCAGCGCGGTGGTCTTGCCGGCGCCGGCCGGTCCGATCGCGGCAGCCAGCGCCCGCTCGGAGGTGGCGAACGCTTTCGCCATGGCGCGCTGCCCGGCGTCGAGCGGGCCCTTGTGGCGGGCCGCCGCCTTCTCGAACGTCCGCAGCAGGCAGGCGGGGGTGAGTCGGGCTCGGGCGGCGGCGACGATGCGGTCCTCCGCCGCCAGGATCGCCGGGGTGGTGTACAGCTCGGCGCCGCGGCGTCGGTAGACGCTGGTGCCGTCCGCGCGCCGCAGCGGCGCGAAGGCGGGGTTGATGTCGGGCGGCGTGAGGTCCAGGCACAGCCGCGCCAGAGCATGCTCGGTGATGGCTTCGGCCCACCCCTCACCGCCTCGGCCCAAAGTGGCGGCGGTGACGTGACGGTGGGCCTCGGCCAGCAGGTGCCGCTTGCCGAAGACGGCGCGGTGCAGGGAGACGGTGGCCACCACCTCGCGGGCGGCCACTGCGACGTCCAGTCGGGGCGGCGGTCCCTTGTCGCGGCGCACGTCACGGGCCACCCTGCGGGCATTCGCCAGCAGATTGTCGACCAGGGGCCGGCCGAACGCGGCGGCAACCCCCAGCTGCCAGCCCTCGCGCAGCACCGCGAGCGGGGCTGCGGACTTCTTGGCCGGTCGGGTCTCCAAGGTCGCTCGGCGCATCAGGGCGATCCGCGCCGGCAGGGAGGGCTCCTTGCCGTGCTCGGCCCGGTAGGCGGCGAGCAGCCGGGGCAGCTGGGCGAGTATGGCCCGGGTGCGGGCGGAGTTCGCGTCGATCAGCTCCGCGCTGATGCCCGCGATCTCCATCACCGGGCGCCGCCCTTCCTCGAGCTGGCGCTCGACCACCACCAGGTCCAGAGCGGTGCAGGCGCGGCGCAGGACCTGCGCGTTGTAGAGCTCGGAGGCGGCGACAGCCTGCGCCAGCAGCAGCCGGCCGTCGATGGTGCGCCACCGCCCGTCCGGGCCCTGCACCTTGTTGGCGATCAGCACGTGATCGTGCAGCAGCGCGTCGCCGCACCGGGAGTCGAAGTGCCGGAACTGCGCTGCCACCAGGCCGCCGGTCACGTCGTGCTGGGCCACGCCGCCGGGCCCGGTGCGGGTGGCCAGCGCGTTGTCCTCGATCCACGCCAGGGTGGTGGCGATCGCCTCCTCGTGGGCCTTCTCGACGGCGGCCCGCACGTCCTCGTCGCCCAGCGCCCACAGCAGGCTGACCGACTTGGGCGGGCGGAACACCGGGTGGAACGCGGCCACGGGCTGGCGCGGGGGCCGGGTGCGGCGGGTGATGTAGTGGTGCAGTTCGGTGCCGCCGGCCGGGTCCCGCTCGTACTCGGCGCGGAAGGCCACAGCACCGACCTGGCGGCGCAGCGCGCGGCGCACGCTGTCGGTCGCGGATCGCCCGGCGTCCTTCTCCCACGCCTTGGTCCGCTCCTCGATCGCCGTGGCGAGGGCGGTCGGCTTCTGCCCGAACTGATAGAAGCCGGCGCCCAGGCGGGCCGCCCGCTGTGCCTGGCGCACCGTCGCCCCGGCGCGCAGCTGCTCGGCGATGATCTCGTCCGCCCGAGGGTGCAGTCCCTCACCGAACAGGGCCCGCATCTGCGCCTCCGTCACCTCACCCGCCACGCCGAGGAGTGCTGAGGCTCGCCCCGTCCACCGCCCGGGCGGCACCTGAAGGGCCGCCTGGTGCTCGGCCAGGTCCCGACCGCGGGGGCGCGGATCGTCACCGCTGGTGATCTGGCGCATGAAGTAGCGGTAGCCGTCCCCCGGCGTGGTCTTCCCCCAGTCCACCGTCATGGGCGCCAGAGTCCGCCCCGGCCGTTCGCAGATGCAAGAGCTGTCAGGAACTTGACCTCCTACCCCGGGCCCCGGTGGCTGGGCACACCCTGGTGCCCAGCCAGGCCACAGGCCGCCACCGGGAGACGTTGTCGCAGGCCGCAGGCATGACGACGGCCGCGCGGGTGGGGCGCGGGCCCCGGGTGGGAAGTGCCCGCGCGGCGGGTTGGCAGGATCCCGCCTGGCGGGATCTGACGGGGCGCGGACTTCCCGGGCGGGGGTGGCAGCGGGTTGCCTGATGGTCGGCGCGGCGCCCGGGTTCGATCGTTCCGGGGGGCGACGCAGGTTCCCCGATCGCGCCGTTGGGTGCGAGTGAGTGAGAGAGGCGGGATGGTCATGGCGAAGGGGGTCCAGCGCAAGGCCGTGGGGTCGATGGCGGCCCGGCGGCGGGCGCGGGAGTTGCGCAGCGAGTACGAGGCCCGGGACCTGGCGCTGTTGGAGGGGGCGGAGGAGTTCCTGACATTCCAGGAGCGGACCGCTGCGACGGTGGAGGGCATCGACGAGCAGATCGAGAGGCTGGAGGCGGCGCGGGAGCGGGCGCGGCGCGAGGGATGGGAGGCGGGGGCGGTGGTGGCGGCCCGGATGCGGGGCCTTCAGGTGCGGGGGGTGGCGGTGCGGGAGGACGAGGTCGCGGACCGGCTGGGGGTGGACGTGGGTGAGCTGCGGCGGCTGGTCGGGCACGTGAAGGCGTCCGGGAACGCGGCGGTGCCTGCGCGTGGTGAGCAGCCGGCTGGCGGGGCGCAGCGGGCGGGGGGCGGCGACGGGCCCGGGCGGGGGCGGGGGGTTCGGGTGGCATCCGGGGGCTCGGCGGCGGCGGGTGGCGGCCCGGTGGCTGTGCGGCCCCTGGTGGGCGGGGCGGGTCACGGCGGCGGCCCTGCGGTGCCGAATCCGGTTGACGGCGTGTCGGGGGTGCGGTGATGGCCCAGGTGTCGGAGGTGACGGCCGGTGAGCTGGATCCGACGTGGCTGGGGGGTGCGTTCGAGGTGGTGGAGGAAGGGGCGGACGGTCCGCTGGTCCACGGGATGCGGCTGGTGTCGTACCGGAAGGTGGCAGGGCGGGAGAGGGTGGTGCTGGTGGGTGAGAACACCAGCGTGGTCGTGGATGCCTCGGTGCGGCTGGCGTTCCAGGTCGCGGTGGCGGTGCCGGGCCGGTGGACGGGAGCGGTCGTCGACGGGGCCGTGCCGCAGGAGGTTCCGGTGGCGTGGCAGGGCGCGGTGGGATGGCCGGGCGGCGGTGGGTATCCGCCGGCCGGGCCGCCGGGGCCCGGCGCTCCCCCGTCCGGACCGGCCGGGGCGGGGCCGGGTGGTCCTGCGGCGCCGTGGATGCGGCGCCTGCCTGGGACCTGACGGCGGATCCCGGGGACGACGGAAGGCCCGCCCCGCTCTCGCGCGTGGTGGCGTGGAGAGCGGGGCGAGCCTTGGATCGTGTCGCTGCCGGGGCGGCGGGCGGTACGGGGCGGGTCAGAGCGAGGGTTCCTCGCCCGGTGCCTGTGGGAGGTCGGGGCCGGCGGGTGCGAGGGCGATCTCCAGCCAGCGGGAGTGGCGCGGGCAGGAGCACGGGAGGTGTCGGGGCCCGGACGCGGGGGTCGTCCAGTCGCCGTTGTCGTCGGGGGCGTGGCGGGCGCAGTCCCACTCGGGCAGTCGCCACAGCGTCGGGTTGCGGGCACCGCGGTGGCGGGAGAGGACCCAGGGGCCGAGCCGGTGCTGGCCGGGGACGGCGAGGTCACGGTCGGCGGGGCGGCGGCGCAGCCAGCGGCCGGCCAGGCGGGCGGGCAGGCGGGCGGGCAGCCGCTTCGGGGCGGCGAGGGGCTGGCGGTGGGCGTGTGTTGGGCGACGCTCACCATGCCGATGTCGCGGGCGCGGATCGGGCGTTGAGCGTGCCAATGAGGTTCGGCTGGTTCGGCGTTCGTTTGGGGCGGCACCTTGCCGATGAAGGTGAAGTCCGAGGTGGGTGGCGGGTGGCGGACCGGGTGGTGTCGCGCGGTGCCGGTCTCCGTGGCCGGGTGGTCCGGGTTGCGCTGACGGGTCGTCGGCAGCGAGGGTGCAACACCGGCCGACCCTTTCTGGGTGCGGTGGCCAGGCCGGAGCCTGACGGGATGGACGTCGATCGAGGTGCTGGACGCGGTGGCGGCCCGGCGGGCGCTGGCCCGCCGGATGCTGCGCTGTCCGGACTGCGGCGGCACGCTGCAGCCCTGGGGCCGGGCCAGGAGCCGGACTGTGCGCGACCTCGGCGGCCAGCTGCTGACCGTGCGTCCGGACCGCGCCCGGTGCACCGCCTGCCGGGCCACACACGTCGTGCTCGACGCCGCCCTGCTGCCTGGCCGGGCATACACGGTCCAGTTCGTGGGCCAGGCCCTGGTCGGCGCGGCGCGCGGGCGCGGTCACCGGCCGATCGCCGCTGAGCTCGGCGCGCCGGACGGCACCGTGCGCGGCTGGCTCCGGCGAGCCAGACGCTCGGCCCACCAGCTGTGGACCGTGGGCGTCCAGGCCGTTGTGGCGCTCGACCCGGCAACCCTGCCGACGCTGGACCGGCCGGACCCGCTCGCCTCCGCCGTTGAGGCCCTGATCGCCGCCGCGCTGGCTGCCGGCGGCCGCCTGGGCGTCGAGCACCACGGACTCTGGCCGCGGATCGCCGTCCTGACGCGCGGCCGACTGCTGGCCGTGGCCCCGCCGGGCTGAACCGTCGGCGCCGTTCCCGGCCCCCGCCTGCCCTCGCACCGCCCCTGAGCCGCCCGACCGCCCGGTGAGCCCTCCACCGGGCCACTTCCGTACGCACACATGCGACACCGTGCCGACGATGAGCGACACCTTGCTCATGACGGTGTCCGGTTCGGCCGGAAGGTCATCGGCATGGTGAGCGCCCTGCTGGTCGGCATTTTCAGTGCCGGACCACAGGGCGTGGAGGTCGATGGCACCCCAGGAGACGGTGAGCAGCAGGCAGGGGCGGGGGCTTGTCCAGGCGTCCGGTGTCAGTACCTGATGCTGTCGGGGATCTTGAAGAACACCGGGTTCACCCGACCGATCACCGCCCCCGCAGGCGCCGTCCAGCCCGGCCCAGGTCCTCGA
>NZ_JBHYYB010000178.1:0-10217 GCF_042752535.1 Kitasatospora sp. NPDC059327
CGGAGCTGTCCTCGGGCCAGACCTGGTCACGGGTAGGACGAATACGCATGGCGGGTCCCCTCGAAAGGTGGATGGGAAGAACGCGAGCGTTGATGAGCGGGAAAGCAGCTGCGGAAGCGGCCGGGAGTGCGCTCTGCTGTACCTCCCGGCCATCGGAGCGGCGGACGATCCGGCGGCACGTGTTAAGCAGAAGCACAATCAGCCCTGGGTTGCTCCGTCGGCCGAGTCAGTGGATATCAAGGGCTTCCTGGGCCCAGGCAAGGAGTTCACTCACATCAGACACCCGCTCCTGGGCACCGGCCAGGGACATGTGGCCATGGTTCCGTGCACGCGTTGAACGCCCGGATGTCGGCACCGAACCACGACGAACCGGATGAATCACAAGCTGAAGGGCAGTTTGTGACGGCCAATGAGGTTCTGCCGCAGTTCAGTTCCTGCGGCACTGGGAGGACGTGCTGCGGACCATCGGCGCGATCCACAACCGCCTCGGGAGCGCCCGGGACCGCGGCCGGTAGCGTGGCGCCGAACCCATCGAAGGACACCCACATGCGCCCTGCCCGTGTCCAGCACCTGCTCCTCGACGCCGCGACCGCGCGACGCCCAGGAGCACCTCGCCGGAGAGCGGCTGCGCGAACTCGTCGAACAGCGCCGGCAGCTGGTGCGGGCCCTGACGGCGCGGGCGGTCCAGGACGCGGCGGCGGCCGGGCACCTGCTCGGCACGGGCGCCGTCGCCGACCTGGACGGCACGCTGAGTGCCACCCTCGCCGATCCCGACGCCGCCGCGACCCTGGCCGCAGGCCGGCTGACCGCCGCCCTTCAGCCCGTGGCCTGGCCCGGCGCGCCGGAAGGCGAGGCTCCGGCAGCACCCGGCCGATCGCCCGGCACGGAGACGGCCCCGCACTCGCCCGGGCCGCAGCCGGCACCGAGGCTCCGGAGGGCGTCGTCGAGCAAGGCGGCCGGAGCGAAGGCCGCGGCCGAGGCGTTGCCGCGCCAGTAGGCCAGCAGCACCCGGATCTCGGGGGTGATCTCGAACCTGTCCACATGGCGTTCCCCGGGGACGTGGGTGGTGGCGGGTGCGGTGGCGGCCTCGGCAAGCCACCGCCACACGGTGCGGTCGGAGACCGCCAGGCACTGCGCCGTGGTGCGGACGTGCGCGCGGGTGAGAGCGCCCTCGGTGCGCAGGGCGAGCAGGCGGTGTACGGCGGGAGCGCGCAGCACCTTCAACGACACCGCGTCCAGGGCGGATTCGGCCCTGGACGGCACAGGCGCGTCGGCAGAGGCGCTGTCGGGGGCGGTGGTGGGGGTGGGGGTGTTCACCGGGTTCCTTCCCGTGTGCGGTGGCGGCTGGCGAGGCGGCGGGGTCAGGGGTTGGGGCCGAGGCGGGCGCAGGCCCGGGCCAGGAGCGCGCGGTCCGCGCCGGTGCCGGGGTGTTGGCCAGGACGGCGTAGGCGTGGGAGGTGATCTTCGCCCAGGTCCGGAAGTTCCCCCGCGCGCAGGTCTCGTCCGCGTGCAGCAGGTCGGTGTCGGTCGCGGTGTGCCACAGCGGGTGGAACAGGCGCAGCACGGCCGGGATCTGGGAGGGGTCCAGGCGGGGGATGTGCTGCCAGGTCAGCACCCGGGAAGCCAGTGCCGGGGATCGGGCGAGGGTGCGTTCGGCGCTGGCGCCGCACAGCACCAGCGACATCTGGGTGGTCGGGGCGTCGGCCAGCAGGCGCAGGTAGTCGAGCTCGGGGGTGGCGATGCGCTGGACGTCGTCGATCAGGAGCACGCCGGGGGTGGTGAAGGCCTCGATGAGCGCGCGGTCGGCGGCGTCCGTGCGGTTCGTCAGCGCGGTGGCCGGCAGGCCGAACGCGCTCAGCAGAGCGGCGCGCAGTTGTGGCAGGGCCGGTTTCACCGCCACCTGTGCCTGGCGGACGGGCACGCGGCGCGGCAGCAGGCGCAGGGCCTGGTGGACCGCGATGGTCTTGCCCTGGCCTGCGTCCCCGTAGACACAGGCGATCTGGCGCGCGGCGACCGTGTGCGCGAGTGCCTCGCTGACCTCGCCGAGCTGGCGCGTCATCACCACGTGAGCGCCCGGCACGTACAACTGCGCCCCCAGCGGCACGGCCCCCGCGGAGCCGTCGGATGGTGTGGTGGGAGGAGCGGGTTCGATGGAGGACGGGGCCTGACCGGCCTCGTCGACGGTGCCGGGCAGCGCCAGCTGTGCGAGTGCGCGGTCGTATAGCGCTGGATCCACTCGGCCGCGTCCGGGGCGGACGCCCTGCAGAACGCGTCCGGCCTGCCGCTCCCGCCGGACTGCCCGGTGCAGCGTCCCCAGCGACGGCACCGGGCCCGCCGGCACCTGTCCCGGAGCGCACGCCGCCTGTCCGGTCAGCTCCCGGTGCAGCGCCGCCACGTTCCCGCCCAGCTCGGAAAGCCTGGCCCAGAACTCATCCGTGACCGCGAAGCCGCTGCGGCGCGGAACCCGTTCCACACGACCCGACCGCCGGGCGATGGCCAGCCAGTTCCAGACCGTGCGCACCGACACTCCGGCTGTCTCGGCAGCGATCCGCACATGCACCGACGACAACTGCCCGGCCTCGTCCACCGCGAGCAGCCGCTGGACCACCACCTGGCGGGTGAGCGCCCGCTCCCGCGACCGGGACACCAGCGGGTCCTGCGGCCCGGGCGCTGGAGCAGTCCTCGGGACGGGATCGGGCGACACGGGCACAGGTGCAGCGGTCATGGGTACCAGCCCACTCCCCCACCGGGGCCGGCCGCACAGGAACGAGCATCCTCGTGTCAGCCACGGGCCTGGTGTGCTACGCCGAATCAGCGCGTCATGACAGCGAGATGGTCACCTCATGACAGCCGGGGTCTGTGGCCTGTTCAAGGAGAAGCCGAGTTCAGCGACCCATTCCCCTCGATCAGCACGCTGCTGACCGCCCTGCTGACACCACCCCACCCACTCACAGACGAGGACCAGCGCGAGGAAGGCGAGAGCAGTGGTGCATGACCCCACCGAACGCGTGCGAACGCTGAGGCTCCTCATGGGCCTCACCCAGGGGGAGCTTGCCGCCGCAGCGGGCATCTCACAGCCGCTGATCTCGCAGATGCAAAAGGGAACACGCTCCGCCACCGCGGACGTCATCGAGCGGATCGCCGCCGCCACCGGCACCCCGCCCTCCTTCTTCGACGTCGACCCGGCCGACCTGCCCACCGACACCCTGCTCTTCCGTAAGAAGGCCAGCGCCTCCGCGAAGGAAGTCAGCAGAGTCGAGGCCACGGTGCGTGAGGCGTACCGCGTCGCGGCCAGGCTCCTGGTGGAGACCAAGGTCCGGCGCGCACGCTGGTACTTGGAGATCGACGGCGTCGGCGCCGAGGCGGAGGTACTGCGGCCACCGCTGCGGGGCCTCGCGCCGAGCAACGCGCGGGACTGGGCGGTGCAGGTCCTCGCCGGCCGTGGCTGGGAGCCGTCCGCGCCGCTCGCTCTGGAGCTCACCCGAGAACGGCGCCAACCAGCCAGCCCCATGCTCGGGATCCGGGACCCCGGCCCGAACACCCCTGTTCGAGCCGGTGGGGTAGGCGGTAGCGCCCGGGCGGTCCGGTGTGGTGAGCCCTCGTCACAGCGGACCGTCGTACTGGTCGCCGTCATCTTGCGGCCGCGGCCGTGGGCGCAGGATCTCGTCGACGACATCGCCTCTGAGGCCGGCCGCGGCGGCCAGGTCCTCTTCGGTCATGCCCGCGGCGACCGCCGCCGTCACCAACGACGCCCGCCGGTCGTCCACCCGCCTCGGGTGCTCGGCGCCGTCGGCCCCGTATCGGTCCGCCCAAGCCCGCGCCGCGATCTCGGCCCAGTGCGTGCCCGGTCCGCCGGCCGGGCTCGGGTCGTCGAAATGCTGGGGGCAGCGCGACCCAGGTCCGGCCGGCGCGCGCTCCCCGCACCCCTGGTGCCCGCAGAGCTCCACCACCCGGATCCCGTGCTCCGCCCACCGGCCCCCGCCGGCTTGCAACCGCCGGGACACGAGCCTGCCGTTCCCGGGCGAGCGCAGGGTAGCCCAGCCGGCCGCTGCCTCGCCGTCCTCGATCTCGAACGGGCCGCGCGGCCCCAGGCCCTGGGACCAGTACCGGCAGATGTGTCCGGCCACCGCGAGCGCCACCAGTGGCTCCCACTCCACCGTCCGACCGCGTGCGCGCGGCAGGTCGTCCGGGAGGTTCAGTACCACCGGATCCGGTTCTCCGCCGCTAACCGCCCGCTCGATCGACTCCATCGCCGACGAGATCAGGTCTCGGGTCAACACGCTCTCCACCAACTACCTCCTGAGGGCACACGGGGGCACGCCGCGCTCGCGCGGCGCCGGCTCGCACCGGAATCCCTCACAGGGCTGATGAGCAGACCCGACTGCAGGCTGCGGCATAGCGGCCGAGCGACACGTCAGAACCCGCGAACGACACGTCGCTTCTTTGACCGGGAATCGCCTACCAGGGGGTGCGACTGGGGTGTACGGTGCCTTATTGGCTGGACACTCACTGCCACCTGTCGCTGCCCGATCCCCGCCCACCCGGGGGTGTCCGGGCGTCTCCGACGGCCAGGGACTCAAGGGTTCCCGTGTAGATGGACACAATCGCCTTCTCCGGCGGGGTGCGTGGGAGACCCGCCAGGATCGAAGAGCCCCGTGTCACCGAAGAAGAACCGCTCCACCGCCGCCAAGCTCGCCCGCGCGGCGCAGCAGGAGAATCCCGAGACCCCGTACACCGAGCTGTTGCGTGCCGCGCAGGCCGCCGGCTCCGCCCCCGCCGTCGAGCCGCGCCCGGCTCCGGCCGCCCGCACCACCACCAGAGGTACCCGCATGCCCGCCTGGTCCCCCACCACCCTCGTCTGCGTCAACCACCGCTACGACCGCCAGAACGCCGACCACGCCGGTGGCTCCCGGTACGCCGACTACGTCCTTCAGAAGGCCTCGGCCTTCAACTGCTGGCGCGACCAGAAGGACCTCGACCCGGTGCGCTTCGGCGGCGAGGCGTGGCAGATCGCCACCGGCCCGGTGATGTACCCCGGGTTCGTACAGACCCGCCCCGACCTCGCCTCCGTGCGGGTGTACCTGGACGACTACGAGGGCGCCATGGTGGTCGAGGTGCCCGTGCCGATGTCCCACGGGCACCTCGCGGGCGCGGACCGGTGGCCGTACGACTGACAGGACTGGCAGCGCGAGCGCTTCTCGTTCGACGAGGAGTTCCAGGGCCACCAGATGCCCGAGGTCGTGCGGGGCAAGGTCGCGGTGCTGACCAGCACCACGGTGCGGCTCACCCTCCCCGAGGCCGATCTCCATGTCCCGACGACGCTGTCTGGACCGGAGCTCGCGTTGGACGCCACCTTGGCGTTGGAGACGCTGGTCGAGCTGGTCAACCGGCACGCCGGCCCGGTGGCCGCCCGCGTCCTCGGCCAGAAGGGCTGACGCTCACCGGCACCGGACTTCGGGCCGCCCGCCCCCCGGCCGGGGGCGGGCGGCGGGGGGCGGGGGGCGAGACGAACGCGTCAGGGTCGCCCTGGGCGAGCCCGGTTCGCGGGGTGAGGCCGTTCGAGGTCCCTCTTGGTCCCGCTGCCCGGAGGGAGCGGTCCACGGCCGTTCCTGCGTCGTACGGTGGATGACGGGGTGCCCGGACTCGGCGCCGGCGTGGCTCAAGCCGGTGTCAGGTGGCGTCGGCGAAGTCGTCTTCGGCGATGTCGGCCACCAGGGCGTCCCCGTCGGCGGCCTCCGCGGGACCGGGGATGTAGGGGCCCGAGCCACTGCGCTCCCACGGCAGCCGGAGGTTCACGTCGGGCCCGTTGACGGGCTCGTCCGCCGGATCGGCCCGGTCCGACCAGGTGAAGCCGCGTTCGGCCGCGAGGGAGGACCAGGCCCGTGCCCACCGTTCCCGCCGGTCGGTGTCGAACGGGTGCCGGTTGGCGGCCCCGCGGTAGGTACGGGCGACGGCGTGCCCGTACACGAGCGCGAGCACGTCTTGACGGTCGGTCCGGGTGAGCATCTCCAACGCGGCGGCCAGCGGGTGCGCGGGAGGCAGACCGGCGAACGCCGGGTCCCCACGAAGGTTCACGGCCGCGCGGCGGCGCGAGGCACGAGCGGCGTCCGACCGCCCCAGCCGGTGGGCGGCACCGATCTCCAGGATCCGCCCGGACAGGCCGGCGGGCTCTGCGGCGGCGGCGAGCCACTGGACACTGAGCTGGAACGCGAGGCTGGGCAGGACCTCCCGGCGCGCGACGGAGAGCGGCGAGCGGGCGGCGAGCCACCAGCCGAGGCAGGCCAGCCGCCAGGTGGTGGCCTCGCCCGGCCGAACGTGGCCACCGAACCGATCGACGGGCCCCGTGACCCCGACGACGGCCCTCATCGCACCCAGATGCACCGGGTCGGTGACGACCAGGGAGCGGCGCAGCGGCGACATGTCCCGCTTCTCCCGCGTGAGGGCGCTCATCGGGCGGCCGCCGTGGCGGGGCGGGCCGGCGGGGGCACGGCTTCAGTGGTGCGCGTTGGTGTGTGCTCCAGGGGCAGGGTGTGGAAGCCGACGACGGTCTGCAGGGCCGGTGTGAGGCCTCGGCCGCGGTCGGTGCGGTAGATGGTTTTGGCGTGTCGGATCACCAGGCTGGTGTCGACCTGCTCGACGCCGGCGCGGCTGTAGGCGCACAGCGTCGTCAGCAGGGAGTCGAGGCGAGCTGTTCGCAGGTCGTGTTTGTGGGTGTGTACGGCCCGCTGGAGGCGGCCGCAGGCCCTGACGAGGTCGACGTGCCGGTTGGGGTTCGGGGTGGTGTTCACGATGATGCCGCGGATCGCGCCGTGCAGGTCGCTGAACGTGTCGAGGGCCGGGTGGGTGAGGGCGCGTTGCAGGGCCCACTGGGTGATGAGGGCGGCTGCCAGCCGGCGCACCCCCTCGGAGGCCGTCCCGTTCTGCCGCGGGACGACGTGCGCGATCCGCTCCCGGGTGGCGCGGGCGAGGCCCCTGCGTGCGGGGTCGGCAAGGTTGGTCGTGCCGTGGACGGCCGTGAGGATCAGCGTCGCCGGCTGGTAGCGGGGCTGTCGGTTGGCCCTGGCCGCGCGGTCGAGGACGGCGCACAGCTCGGTGTAGGGGTGCGTGTCCTCGTCGAGGTCGGCGAGCTGGGTGGCGCTCACCGGCCGGCCGCCTTCACCGGGGGCAGGGCGGGGACGGTGCCGGTGGCGCGCAGGTGGGTGTAGGCGTCCGCGATCCGGGTGTACGCCTCGGCCATGGCGGCGTCCACCTCGGGGCTGTCCGAGATGCCGCCGGAGCGCTGGCCGGCGGCGGCTTGACGGCGCAGCTGGGTGATCTGCTGGGCGAGCCAGGCGTCGCCGTTGAGCTGGGCCAGGTGCGTAGGCGGGGTCTCGTCGTCCTCCACGCTGTCCTGGAACTGCTGGTTCGCGGCGAAGTACTCCTTCTCCAGCGCCGTGACGTCGGCCGGCAGGGCATCGTGGACCAGCTCGTCGATCTGGTCGTCCGTCACGTCCGGGTGCCGCTCGCGCAGGGCCTGGACGTGGGCGTGCAACGCCGCCTGGTAGCGGTCGCGGGACTCGGCCACGGCGGCGGGCGTCGGCGGGACCAGCGCGAGCGGGGCGAGGTTGCGGGTGAAGGAGTGTGCGGCGCACGACCACAGGCGGCCCGCGGCCTGCTCCGGCGCGGTCGTGGTGGTGGCGGCGAGGTCCTCGGCGTGCGCGGTCAGCGCCCGTGCGCAGTCCTCCAGCAGGTCGAACTGCGCGTGCAGGTCGACGCCGACCTCGATGTCGTCCGGGCGCAGCCGGTGGATGACCTCAAGGGGGATGCCGCTGGTGCGGTAGACGGTGATGGGGTCGACGCCGGCGGCGAGCGCGCCCAGGACCAGGACGTCGCGGCGGTCGTCGACCTCCTCCTGGGCCAGTCGCCAGTCCAGCAGCGCGTCCCCGGCGGTCTCGGCACTGGAGAAGTGGAGGGCGGGCTGCTCCTGTGGGGCGGGCTCTGCGCGGGTGGGGGTGGCGGCGGCCCGGCGGTCCAGCCACTTGGTGAGGGCCTGGCGGCTGACGTCGCCGATCTCCCGGGCGGCGCCGCCCATTCCGGCGGGGCCGGCGGCCAGGTCGCGCAGTGCCTGGGCCTTGATCTCCTCCAGGAAGCTGACGGCGGCGGTGATGGCGTTGTCGGCGGCGCGGTAGCGGCGCAGCGGATCACGGTCTTCTAGATCTTCGGCGAGACGGTCGGGCAGGACGGACATCATGACGGGCTCCAGGAAGGTGGTGGGGCGGGCCCCGGCGCCGGGTGCGCCGGAGTCGGCGGGGGTCAGTAGAGGTCGAGGTCGGGGTAGTCGAGGTCGGGTTCCTCGTCGAGGCGGCGCAGGGTCTGCCGGTGGGCGGCGATCTGGTCGGGGGTGAGGATCACCGGGTCGAAGTCGACGCGGTGCTCGGCGACGACTTCGCCGTCCTGGTGGATGGTCACCCGCAGGGCGCTGTAGGTGGGCGTCGAGGGGATGTGGCTGTCGGGGACGGCCTCGCGCAGGGCGGCGAGCTCGTTGTCGCGCTCGATCGACCACCGCTCGTCCTCGGCCCGGGCGGCGGCCACGCTCTCGAAGTCGGCGTCGGGGTCGACGTCGGAGGAGAGGGTCCCCTCGCCCTCCTCCTTCAGCAGCCAGGTGGCGCCTTCGTCGTCGCTGACTTCCATGCGGTAGCTGTAGCCGGCGCTCACCAGGCCTGCGACGTCGGTGGCGTCCCAGTGCCCGTGCTCGTCCATCATCCGGGCCTGCTCCTCGTACTCGGCCCAGGCGGCGGCGACGTCGTCGCTGTCCTTCGTCTCGCGGCCCTCGGGACGCTCGTGCGTGACCGCGTACCGGGTGGCGCCTGTCGGCGGGTCGACGTACTCCACCAGGGCCAGCCGGAACTCCTCCTGGCCGTGACGGTTGTTGGCGGTGCTCAGGCGCAGGCGGTGGCCGGCGGCGATGGCCTCCAGGACGCGCTCCGCGCTCTCGGGGTCCAGGTCGCCGCGCTCGTAGCTGCTGTTCACCACACGGACGGTGCCGGTCATGGGTACGCTCCAGCGTCATGGGTCCCGTCCAATCCGGGGCCCGGGGTGTCGGGGTGGCTGCCCCGACACCCCATATGCAACCCTAGGTTGCACCGATGCGCAACCCTGGGTTGCTTGGTATGACAACCTGAGGTTGCGCGTTCGGGTGCGGTGCGGGTCCGGCGGGTGGCACAATCGCGGTCAGCGGGGCCCGTACGCCGACGCCCGCCCCGTCGCTTCGTTCCGGAGCGCTCTTCGCGTCAGCGCAGGCCGCGTCGGCCCGCTCCATCCTCTCCGCGGTTGCGGAGGTCGCCGGCGGTCTCGGACACGGATTCCGGGCCGCGGGCCGCCTGTGCCCGCACCGCGAAGGAGCGCCATGCCCGTCACCGAGCAGCACCCCGCCGATCTGTTCTCCGCCCACCTCGCCGGCCCCGACCTGACCGGTCCCGGCTCCCCGGCCGGCGGCTGGGAACCCGCCGCCGCTTGGGCCCGCCCCTCGGCCTACAGCGCCGACCGCTCCGCCCGCCGCGCCTACCTGCTGACCGCGGCCTACCACCCCGATTTCCCCGCCCGGGCCGGACGCGCGGCGCTCCTCCTGGGTCGGCGCCTGGGAGCGCCCACCGACGACCGGGCCGTCGCCGTCGGCCTCGCCCACCTGGCCACGCACATCGCCGCCCGTGACCTCACGGCCCGCCTCGCCGGCGCCGGCCCCGACGACGCCACGCTGCCCGGTCTCCTCGATGACACGATCCGGTGCCTGTGGCCGGAGCCCGGCCGCGCCGCCCGTCCCGGGCACCAGGCCCACGACGCCGGCCACCGACTGCGCGCGCACCTCGAAGCCCTGGGCTACCTCACGGGCGGCGGGCTGCTGGTGCGCACCGCCGACCAACTGACGGGCCTGGCCGGCTGCCAGGGCCACAGTGCCCCAGCCTGGGCGGGGTCACTGGCCGGCGGGATGCTGCAGTACTGGACGGAGGAGTACCGCGGTATCCCGGTGCGCGGCCGCACCGACCTGATCCACCGCGCGGCCGCGCCCGCCCTGGTGCCGTAGGGCGGGCGCGGCACGAGGGCCCGCAGGCTGGGCTCCTAGTGTCCTGCACCTGAAATGTCAGCTCTAAGTCTGCGTCAGGTTTCAGTGGTCGGCGGGTTGATTTTGGTGAGGTAGTCGGCGAGGGAGTTGAGGATCTCGTCGGCGGTCTTGGTCCAGG
>NZ_JBHYYB010000179.1:0-9983 GCF_042752535.1 Kitasatospora sp. NPDC059327
TTCTGGCCCGCAGTGCGAGGTACTGCGCGGTCTTCGCCCGCCTCGCCCAGCGCTCCAACTGTTCCCGCTCGGTGTCGCTCAGGACCAGGTCGGCCGGCGGAATCGCGGCGGTGGTAGACCGCCGGCTCGCCCCGCACGCCTCGCTCCTCGGCCGGGCCGATCCGAGGGTGGTGGCGGCGATCCGCCAGGCGATCAGCGAGAGCGTCTCCACCTCCACCCGCACGATCGAGTACGCACGCTGGCGGACCGAGCGGATCCTGGACGCCGAACACGGCCAGGGCGCGGTGGGGATGCCGTCGCGGGCCACGTTCTACCGGCTCTTCGACAAGCTGTCGCACGGCGTCCACGTCACCGGATCGGCCCGCACCCGCCGCTCGTTGGCCGACCAGCCCGAGGGGCCGTTCCGCTACGAGTCGGTCGCGGCCCCGGGCGAGCTGATGCAGATCGACTCCACCCCGCTGGACGTGCTGGTGCGGTTGGACGAGGGGACCCCCGGTCGCGTCGAGCTCACCGGACTGGTCGACGTCGCCACCCGCACCATCGCCGCCGCGGTGGTGCGGCCGACCACCAAGTCGGTGGACGCCTCGCTGCTGCTGGCCCGCGCGCTGACCCCGGAGCCGATGCGACCGGGCTGGGCCCAGGCGCTTGCGATGTCCCGCTCGGTACTGCCGCACCGCAGGCTGTTGTCCTTGGACGAGCGCCTCGAACACGCCGCCGCCCGACCGGTGATCATCCCCGAGACGATCGTCTGTGACCGGGGCAAGGCGTTCATCTCGGACAACTTCCGCTCCGCCTGCCGCACCCTGGAAATCACCTTCCAGCCCTGCCACCCACGCTCCCCAGCGGAGAAGCCCCACATCGAACGCACGCTTGAATCAGTGGCCACCCTGTTCTGCCAGTTCATCCCCGGCTATCTCGGCCGCACCGCCGAACACCGCGGCCGGGGGGTGGAGGACGAACCACTATGGTCGATGCTGGAAATCCAGGAATTCCTGGACGAGTGGCTTGTCGCGAAGTGGCAGAACAGGCCCCACGACGGGCTCCGCGATCCGGGCGTCCCCGGCCGAACCTTCACCCCGAACCAGAAGTACGCCGCGCTGGTTGAGAGCGCCGGCTATGTCCCCCTCGCTCTGAGCGGGGACGACTACGTGGAACTGCTGCCAGCGACTTGGCGGGCCGTCAACTCCTACGGAATCAAGATCAACAACCGGGTCTACGACTGCCCTGATCTGGCTCCGTTTCGCCGGCAGCCCTCCGGCGTCACGCGCAAGAGGCACCTGTGGGAGATCCACCGCGACCCCTACGACGCCAGCTGGATCTGGATGCGCCAGCACTGGGAGACCGGCTGGATCCCAGTCCCCTGGAAGCACCTCGGCAGCGTCCCGCAACCCTTCGGTGACCTGGCCTGGGACCACGCGGCAGCCGACCTGCGGAGCAAGGGCAACCCAACGCCCACCGAGGAGGAGACCGCCCAGGCCGTCGCCGAGCTGCTGGTCAGAGCCAACCAGGGGCCGACCGGCCAGAGCGACGGCCCGGCCACGCAGCCGTCCAAGCGCAACCGGCGTGTCGCCGCCCGGAGCCGAGCCGCCTCCGAGAACCACGGACCACGTCCGCCGAGGCCAGAACCGTCGCCAGCCGCCGAGAACGACTGGCCTCTCCCTGCTGGAGAGGCCCTGGACGACACGGATGACGAGCCGATCGCGAAGGTCATCCCGCTCGGCGTCTTCGACCCCTTCAAGGAGGCGGACAAACGATGGTGACCGCGACCGGACCCACCCCAGGCCAGGACGCGGACCCAGGCCGTCAGCACGGATGGCGACGAGCCCTGGACCGCGAGGACCTGCACCGCTACCTCACCACTCTGGAGGGCTGGCGGGAGTTCACAACCCAGGACCCTGCCCCGCCGGACCTCCTGACCGCAAGCCAACTCTCCGGCCTGGACGACGACGGACTGCTCGACTACGACGACTGCCGCCTCGACTACCACACACGCCTGACCGTGGCCGCGACCTCCACCTTGCGCACCGTCGTCCACGCCGGCCGGCGCCTGACCCTGCTCAACCGGCACGCGATCAGCGCCCGCCGGGGCCTGATCCTCTCGGGCGCGGCCGGGACCGGAAAGACCACCGCACTCACCCAGTTCGGCAAGACCATCGAGGTCATCGACCGCCGCCAGCATCCGGGCGTCGACCGGATCCCGGTCGTCTACGTCACCGTCCCACCCGCCGCGACCTCGCGCATGCTGGCCGTCGAGTTCGCCCGCTTTCTCGGCCTGCCCGTCACCACCCGCGCCAACATCACCGACGTCATCGAAGCCGTCTGCGGCGTCCTCATCGACGCGAGAGTGAGCGTCGTGTGTGTCGACGAGCTGCACAACCTCTCACTCACGACCAGGAACGGCGCCGAGGTCTCCGACACCCTGAAGTACTTCTCCGAACGGATCCCGGCCACCTTCGTCTATGCCGGAGTGGACCTGGAGGCGAACGGGATGTTCAACGGCACCCGGGGCCGGCAGATCGCCGGACGCTTCGCGGTCATCGACACCGTCCCCTTCCCCCGCACCCAGGAATGGACCGGCCTGGTCAGCACCTTCGAAGAGGCCCTGCGACTGCACCACCACCGGCCCAAGACCCTGGAAGGGCTGGCTGGCTACCTCCACCATCGCACCGGCGGCATGATCGGCAGCCTCTCCCACCTCATCCGTGGGGCCGCCATCGACGCGATCCTCGACGGCACCGAGATGATCACCCGGCAGTCGCTGGAACGCGTCAAACTCGACCGAGCCGCCCAGACCCGCAAGACCAAGACCGCCTCATGACCAACAGCGTTGACGACGGCGACCGGCTCCGCCTACTGCCAGCTCGCCCCCGCCCCAAGAGCGGGGAGAGCACCGACTCCTACATCCGCCGACTGGCTCGCGCGAACCACCTCAAGCCCAGCTACCTGCGCGGATACCTGGCCGGGCCACCCGACTACGGCTACGGAACTCGCCCCCGAGGCGATCGGCTCGCAGCCGTTACCGGACGTCAGCAAGACGCACTCGAACGGGCACTGCCAGATCTGGCTCCGAGGAAATCGACTGGACCCGACGAGCCGGAGAAGCCCAAAAGACGCGTCACACTCAGCGCGGACAAGCCCGCACTCTTCGCCGCCATTCGACGCGATGCCCACAAGGAACACCTGTCGGTCGGTGCCTTGTCGAAACGGCACCACGTGCACAGCCGCACCGTCATGCAAGCCCTCGCCTCCCCGACACCGCCGCCCCGAAAGCCGCGCACCGTCAAGGAGAACCCGGTCCTGGACCGCATCCGGCCCGCCCTCGATGCCATCCTCGACGAATACGCGGCGACAAACGGTGGCCAGCTCCCTCCCACCCGCCTGATCTGGGAAAAGCTGCTGGACGAGTACGACGCCGATGTCTCCTATGCCACCGTGCGCCGCTTCCTCGTCGGTCATCCGCTCACGAACCCCAACGGCGTCACCGGCACCCCGCGGCGCACGCCGGGAGACTTCCTCGGTGCCACCCATCAGGCTCTGCAAGTCAACATCATCAGGAACCACCGCGGCCTGCTGGCCGCCATTCGCCAACAGCCCGCGATGCACGGCATCGACGCCTCCTTCGCGACCACCACAGCCTTCGTCCTGGGCTGCGACGCAGGGACCTCCTGGAGCATGCTCGCCGGCTTTCACGAGTGGTTGGTCGTCCGGCTCGGCAGGGGGCACGACCTCACCTGGCCTGCCCTCGTTCGCCACCGGTCCATCCGCTCACGCCCCACGCCGACATCGAAGCCGTCGCGACACTCTTCCAACTCCTAGGCGAGTTCTTCGACCAGCGAGAGCAGCCCGACAGCCTCGCAAGGATCTTCAGGGACTGCCAGTCCTGGCTGAACACCCAAAGCTGGTATCACTTCGAAGCAGCAGGGACAGACCAGATCAACTGAGACAACACCTTGCATCCCAGCTTCCGGGACCAGATCACTTGAGATTCTCGGCACCTCGGCGTCTCAATCGATCTGGTCGCCGCAGGTCACAGCACTCCTCGCAGACCAGATCGTTTGAGACGGGACAACAACTGTCGGCGCTATGTGTCAAGTACAGTCATCAGCCGCAAAGGTGCGACTGCCTGCCGTGGATGTCACCTACGAAGCATGCTGACCTGCGGAGGTGCCAGTTGCTATCGGCACTGTGGCGGCGGGACTGCCAGGTCTTCTTGTCACTTGCGTACACGTACATAGCAGGGCAGGGGTGTGGAACGCCGGGTTTCTCGGAAACCCGATCCCCGGTTGGGTACCCTCCCGTAACTTCCGTCTCACATTGTTGGCTCGCAGCGGAAGGCGAGAGGGCGTGGTCTCGACTTTGCCCGGCGGATTCTCAGTGGAGGCGGCTGCGAGCACCAGCCTGTGGTCCGATGTCTGTGCTCTGGGAGAGCTTGCCCTTCTTCACCCGGGGTTCGGCGCCCTCAGGAAGACGTTGAGCCTTTCCACCGGCTGGAGCGATCGGTGGACCGCGACATGGCGCTTCGGCCGTACCCCGGTCACCTGTTCGGTCCGGAACCTCAGCGAGGTCGAAGCGGTACAGAGCCGACCGGTACGTCGCTTCACGTGGCGGACGGGCCAGTGGCACAGGCCGGGCCTGGAGTACCTCGTCAGCACCGACCGGCACCACGGTTTCGAGAGCTTCGAGGAGGAGCTGCTGCTGCTCCTCATCGCCGACTTCGCGGGTGATATGGAGGAGGCGCTGGCGCAGCCCTTCCGCCTGCGGTTCCTCACCGCGGACGGAGAAAGGGTCGACCACACCCCGGATTTCCTGCTACTGACCGGCTCGGGGCCGTGGTTGCTGGATGTCCGGCCGGCCGGACGCATCCGGCCGGAGGACGAGGTGAGGTTCGCGGCGTCGACTGAGGCCGCGCTGGCGGTGGGCTGGAACTACAGCGTGGTGACCGGCTGGCGCAGGCACGTGGTGAGGATCGTCGATGCTCTGTCGGCGGGCCGGCGGGAGCTGACCGATCAACTCGGCCTCCAGGGCGAGTTGCTCCGGGCCGCCGCGTCGGGGCCGTTCCCGTTCGGTGAGCTGGTCGAGCGGTGCAGTTACCCGGCGATCGCCCGGGCCCACGCTCTCTGCCTGCTGTGGCACCGGGATCTGGGGACCTGGCACCCGGCAACGAGCTGATCATCGACGGCGCCGAGTGGATGGTGGAGACGTTCGAGCCCCAGGTGGGCAAGGTGGTTCTGGTTCCGGCCGACGGGCCTTCCTGGCACACCTCGGTGCGGGAGCTGATGCCGATGACCGACCTGACGCCGCAGAAGCAGCGGCTGACCCTGTTGCGGCTGGCCCACCTGAACGAGGTGGAGACCGGCTCCCTCAGTGGTGACCCGCTGCTGGCGGGACCGGCCGAACCGCGTCCGCAGTACGACCCGGACACAACCACGCTGACGCAGCACCGGCAGGCGAAGGCGGAGGAACTGCGCCTGACCGCGGTCGAGAACCCCGACCAGGCCGCCGCGCTGGGCCTGCAGCGGGCTGGCTACCGGACGCTGATCCGCTGGGACATGAACCGGCGCCGGTTCGGCCCGGTCGGCCTGGCGGACGACCGGTGGCTTCGCGAGGCGACCGGGCACCGGATCTCACCGGCGGTTCGGGACGCGTTGTTCGCGGTCCGGGCAAAGACGCTGCACCGTTCCAAGCTCAGCGCGAAGGACCGCGACCGTCTGATCCACCAGTACGTCCGGGCGACCTTCGGCCCTGACGAATCGGTGCCAAGCTACACGATGCTGCGCACGGTGTGGAAGGAGTGGTTCGGCTCCAGCGGAGCACGGCAGCGGTATCTGCGCTCGGCCGCCCGCGCCCAGGAGGCGCCTCCAGCTGGACGGTGAAGACGCCCACCTCCGTCACCACCGACGCGCTCGGCGCCAAGCTGACGGCTGTCGTCAAGTTCGACGCCTCCGGCCGTGCGTTGGAGTCCCGCAAGCCGGGCTCCAACGGCACGGACGCCGGGACGGTGAAGTCGGTGTTCTACACCGCCGGCGCCAACCCGGACGACGCCGCATGCGCCAACCGCCCCGAGTGGGCGGGCCTGCCCTGCGCCACCAGGCTGGGCGGGACGGTCACCGGCGCGGACGCCTCGCGGATGCCGACGACCCTGCCGGTCAAGCGGGTCACCCGCTACTCGCCGTTCGGCGAGCCGGAGGAGACCACCGAGACCAACGCGGGCAAGAGCCGCAAGACCGTCACCGTCTACGACGGCGCGGACCGGATCACCTCCACCGAGATCACCTCGGACGACGGCAAGCCGCTTCCGAAGGTCACCACCGAGTACGACCCGGCCACCGGCGACATCGTCAAGATCAACTCCGGCGGCAAGTCGCTGACCCGCGTCCTGGATGCGCTCGGCCGGCTGATCTCCTACACCGACGCCGACGGCGGCACCACCACCACGGAGTTCGACCGGTTCGGCAAGCCCCTGAAGGTGAGCGACCCGACCGGCTCCACCGCCTACACCTACGACCGGGCGAAGGAACCGCGCGGCCTGGTCACCTCCGTGACCGACAGCGTCGCTGGGGAGTTCACCGCCAAGTACGGGCCGGACGGCCAGCTCGTCGAGCAGACCTACCCCGGCGGCATCGTCCGCAAGGACACCGTCAACGCCGTCGGCGAGGCCACCGCCCGCACCTACACCCGCACCAGCGACAACAAGGTGATCTGGGCCCAGAGCACCGACATCTCCACCCAGGGCCAGGTGGCCAAGGACACCAGCTCCACCGCCACCCGCACCTACCAGTACGACCGCCTCGGCCGGCTGGTGAAGGCTGAACAGAACACGGTCGCCACCGGCTGCGTCACCCGCCAGTACGCCTTCGACACCCACTCCAACCGCCTGTCCAAGCAGACCTCCCCCAAGGGGACGTCCGGCGAGTGCACCACCGCCGGGGCCACGGCGGATCAGGGGTTCAGGGCGGTCCCGCTCTCGGTGGACAGCCGCCGTCCCACCACCGAAGGTCTGCGAGCGAAGGCCACCCAACTGTGCCAGGGCGAGTCGCCACGGTGCGCTGCTTCCGGTGAGCCGGTCGGCTCCGTCGGAACCGAGAAGGTCCAGGAGCCGGACGCCCATAGTGGGCCGGTGACGGCGAGGACGGTGGCTTCCCGGACCCGGCGCCGACTGCTTCGAGTTCAGTGACCACCCTCAGTACGCCGAACGGCGGTGAACGGAAGCGAGAGCACCATGGACCTGGCCTTGCCGGCCATGGTGTCGCCGGTCAGCTCGGCGGTGCACTTGATCTTCATCCTCACCGGCGAAGAGACGGCTGCGGTGAAGCGCACAATGGATCCGTCGATGTGACCGTCCGTGATGGGCTTGCCGTCGTAGGTACCAGTCAGCGTCGCACCGGCCGAGGTCAGGGTCAGGACGGCGCTGTCGTCGCCGCCGCCGGTCTTGAAGGTGATGTTCCAGGTTCCATCGACTGTCATGGTCTTCTCTTTCGTTGGAGCGGTTGGGCGAGGGTCGTGGTGGGGGTTGTGTCGTCCAGCGGGGCGGGTGATTGTCCAGGTCTTCTGCATTGGGAAGCGGGGGCTGGGCGTGTCAGCGACACGTGGGGGACGTGGTCACCGCGGCTCGTTCTCGCGCTCCCTGTGTGCCTTCAGTTGGTGCTGCAGGGCGCGCGCTTCATCGTCGCCGTCCGGCTGCTCGTCCACTTCGAGGAGGAAGTCGGCGCCGCCGAGGAGCGCCTCGGCCAGTTCGGTGGACCGCGCCAGCATGGTCGTCTCATAGGCGCGCAGGGCCTGGTCGACGGTGGGGTAGGTGGCCAGGGCGAGAGCGAGGTCGTGGGCGTCGAGCATGGCCAGGTTGACGCCGACTCCGATAGGCGGCATGAGGTGTGCGGCGTCGCCGAGCAGGGTCACGGTCGGCACGTGTTCCCAGGTGTGCGGTGCTGGGAGGACGAAGAGCGGCCGGTCGACGTAGGGTCCGTCGTTGTCGCTGATCATTTGCCGCATGCCGGGTGCCCATTCGCCGAACTCGTCCAGTAGGTGTGCGCGGATTCCGGCGGTGTCCTCGTCGGTCAGACCGGCTGCAGCGATCCAGTCGACCGGAGTGCGCCTGATGATGTAGACACGGATGTGGCCGCCGCTGTTGCGCTGGGCGAACAAGGCGCGCTCGCCGTCGGTTGCGGTGGCGCTGCCGTTGCCGACCAGTGCGGAGACGTCGGCGTGGCGGGTCTCGACATCGTCGAACCACGCCTCCGTGAAGCTGACCCCGGAGTAGTACGGTACGGCCGATGAGATGGCCGGGCGGACCCGGGAGAACGCGCCGTCCGCCCCGATAACCAGATCGGTCTCGACAACCGTTCCGTCGGTGAAGCGCAGGATCCGCGGCCCCTGGGCGGGGCCGCCGACCTCGGCGAGGGCGCGACCCCATTGCACCGTGCCCGGTGCGAGGGAGCGGAGGATCAGGTCGCGCAGTTGGCCGCGGTCGATCTCCGGCTTGTCGAGGTCGTCCTCGTCCGGAATCTGATCGAGCAGCACGTTGCCGGCGGTGTCCCAGCGGCGCATCTGCTGTCCCTCCGGGCGCGCCAGCTTCCAGAACCGCTCGATCAGGCCCGCCTCACGCAGCGCGAGCTGACCGTCGTCGGCGTGCAGGTCGAGACTGCCGCCCTGGTTGCGGGCGTCGGCGTCCGGGTCACGGTCGTAGACGGTGACGTCGATGCCGTGCTTCTGCAGGATGCGCGCGCAGGTCAGCCCGCCGGGGCCGGCGCCGATGATCGAGATGCGGCGGGCAG
The DNA here is from genome assembly GCF_042752535.1 of Kitasatospora sp. NPDC059327. Lineage (NCBI taxonomy): Bacteria > Bacillati > Actinomycetota > Actinomycetes > Kitasatosporales > Streptomycetaceae > Kitasatospora > Kitasatospora sp. NPDC059327. Next base: position 8,772 of record NZ_JBHYYB010000179.1, read on the forward strand.
GTACAGGGTTCACGGTGGTGCTCCGTTCGTGCGTGGCGAAGGTGTGGCGTGCTGTGCCGGTTCGCTACCTGCCCGGCGCGGGGAGTCCGACTCGCGGTTGTGGCAGGGGTCGTCTGCGTGGATGCGGGAGCGAGTGGGGGTCGGGCTTCCTCGGCGGAACCTTGATGGCGAAAAGCGCGGCGAGGAAGCGCGGCCGGACAGGAGCGCGACGATCCGGCTGTTGCCGGAGCTGACGGCGGTGGGACAGGCTTCCGTTGCAGCTGGGGCCAGGTTCTGGGGGGCACCGGCGTCGGACGCGGTGCCGGCAGGCAGCACGGGCTGGAAGACGCGATTGATCAGCGAACCCACGACGGCGACTCCGAGCGAACCGTGGTTGGCCAACGTCGTGGTGGTGCCCAAGTCACGCGTTGCGACGCTGTTCAGCGCGGTGCGGTGCGGCTGCCAGCTCGGTGGGAGACGCGGGCGAGGACATGACTGGTCAACTCCTTTCAGGAGGGGGAAGGAAGAGGGATGCGGTCGGGCGTGCAGCACCCCGCAACCAATCCCAGAAAACCACTTCGACCCAATAAGTGCAACTACTAAATCTTTGAAGTCGGCCAACCTATTGGTGGGCTTGGGGATGCGAGGCGTCACCGCGCTGGGCCTGCGTCGGGGCGAGAGCCAAACCGATGTGAGCACGGAAGGGGGCGATCGACCTCTTCGAACCGGTCCTGCACTAACACTGCGGAACCTCGAGGACGTCAGCACCGAGGCCAGTACCGGCGAACTGGCGAGCCTTCTCTTCGTGGTCGGCCGGACCGGCTCGCTCAAAACAGTCGCCCACACCCGGCTCGAGCATGAGCTCCGACTGTCGTCCGGCGTAGCAATCGTCGATGCGCGCTGCAATGCCGGGAGGACCCGCGACCACTCAGCACACCCCACTCGGTCCGTCGCCGCAACAAGGAGGCTCGGAGTCGCGGTCATCGGGATGGTGTCGGCCCGGCAGCCGCGTTGCGGCACACCGCGAGCGGGAAGTTCCGGCGAGCCGCACCTGCCTCGGGCAACCGAGCCTCTCGTGCGATCCAAGACGACCCGTACGCCGGCCTGGCTTTGTTCACGCCTTCGGGCTTTGGCACGAGTTCTGGGCTCTGTCGCTGATTGAGGGGTTCCTTCTTGTTGATCACGGTGACAGGAGGATGCGGCGTCGCAGGAGGTCGAAGTTGGCCCGGCCGT
>NZ_JBHYYB010000180.1:0-9867 GCF_042752535.1 Kitasatospora sp. NPDC059327
TCGCACTGCGCCATCTTCTCGGCGAAGACGGGTGCGGTGTCGAGGAGTTCGACGGCCATGCCGGCCCACTGCGAACCCTGCCCCGGGAAGACGAAGACCCGGCGTCCGCCGGCGTCCGCGGCGCCCCGCACGAGGTGCTGGTCCTGGTCACCGGCGGCCAGCGCCGCCAGCGCGCCGGCCCGGTCGCCGCCGAGCAGCACCGCCCGGTGCTCGAAGGCACCGCGCCCGGTCGCCAGCGAGTGGCCGACGTCCACCGGATCGCCACCGGTGGCGCGCAGCCGCCCGCCGAGCCGGCCGGCCAGCGCCGCCAGCGCCTCCGCGCTCTTGGCCGACACCGGCCAGGGCAGTTCGGCGGGCGGACGCTCCCGGGACGGGGCGACGGCCTCCTCGGGGGCCTGTTCCAGCACCGCGTGCGCGTTGGTGCCGCTGAAGCCGAACGAGGAGACGGCGATCCGGCGCGGGCGCCCGTCCTCGGTCTCCCACGGGCGCGGCTCGGTCAGCAGCTCGACCGCGCCCGCCGACCAGTCGACGTGCGGGGTCGGCTCGTCCGCGTGCAGGGTCCTGGGCAGTACGGCGTGCCGCAGCGCCAGCACGCTCTTGATCACCCCGGCGACGCCCGAGGCGGCCTGGGTGTGGCCGATGTTGGACTTCAGCGAACCCAGCCACAGCGGCCGGTCCTCGGGCCGTTCCTGTCCGTAGGTGGCCAGCAGCGCGTCCGCCTCGATCGGGTCGCCCAGCGTGGTGCCGGTGCCGTGCGCCTCCACCGCGTCCACCTCGGCGGCCGACAGCCCGGAGTTGGCCAGCGCCTGACGGATCACCCGCTGCTGGGCCAGCCCGTTGGGCGCCGACAGGCCGTTGCTGGCACCGTCCTGGTTGACCGCCGAGCCGCGCAGCACCGCGAGCACCGGGTGGCCGTTGCGGCGCGCGTCGGAGAGCCGCTCCAGCAGCACCACACCCACGCCCTCGGCCAGACCCATGCCGTCCGCGCTCGCGCCGAAGGCCTTGCACCGCCCGTCGGCGGCCAGCCCGCGCTGGCGCGAGAAGCCGACGAACACGCCCGGGGTGGCCATCACGGCCACGCCGCCGGCCAGCGCCAGCGAGCAGTCGCCGCTGCGCAGCCCCTGCGCCGCCAGGTGCAGGGCGACCAGCGAGGAGGAGCACGCGGTGTCGACGGTGACCGCGGGACCCTCCAGACCCAGCGTGTACGAGACCCGCCCGGAGACCACGGAGGCCGCGGCCCCCGCCACCAGGTGCCCCTCGGTGCCCTCCGGCGCGCCGGAGGCCGCGATCGAGCCGTAGTCCTGGTAGTTGACGCCGACGAAGACCCCGGTCCGGCTCTCCCGCAGCCCGGCCGGGTCGAGACCGGCCCGCTCCAGCGCCTCCCAGGAGCTCTCCAGCAGCAGCCGCTGCTGCGGGTCCATGGCGACCGCCTCACGCGGACTGATCCCGAAGAACGCCGGGTCGAAGTCGCCCGCGTCGTACAGGAAGCCGCCCTCCTTGACGTACGAGTGACCGGACCGGTCCGGGTCCGGGTCGTACAGGTCGGCGGGCCAGCCGCGGTCGGTGGGCAGCGCGCCGATCGCCTCGCCGCCGTCCAGCAGCAGCTGCCACAGCTTCTCCGGCTCGTCGATCCCGCCGGGGAAGCGGCAGCTCATCGAGACGATGGCGATCGGCTCGGCCGGGTCGCCGGCGGTGCCGGCCGGAGCGGGCTCGGGCCGCGCCGGCTCCAGCAGCAGTTCGCCGCGCAGCGCGGTGGCCAGGGCCTGCGCCGAGGAGTGGTCGAAGACCACGGTGGTGCGCAGCCGCAGGCCGGTGACCGCGTTCAGGCGGTTGCGCAGCTCGACGGCGATCAGCGAGTCGAAACCCAGCTCGCGGAAGGCGCGGGTCGGCGCGACGGAGTCCACCGAGTCGTGTCCGAGCACATCGGCGGCGTGCCGGCGGACCAGCTCCAGCAGGATCCGGTCCACCTCGGCACCGGACTGTCCGCGCAGGGCGCGGCGCAGCGCGGCGCCCGCCTCGCCCTCCTCGTCCCGCTCGGCCTCGGCCGCCTCCGCGAGCGCCCTGACCTCGGGGATCTCGGCGATCAGCGGGCTGGGCCGCACCGAGGTGAAGACCGGCACGAACCGCGCCCAGTCGACATCGGCGACCAGCACGGTCGTCTCGTCGTCGTCCAGCACCCGCTGCAGGCCCGCGAGCGCGAGCCGGGGGTCCAGGAACGGGATGCCCCGCTCCATCAGCTGGCGCTCCAGCTCGGTGGTGGCCAGCCCGCCGCCGGCCGCGCTCCAGATGCCCCAGACGATCGAGGTGGCCGTCAGGCCCCGGCCGCGCCGGTGCTCGGCCAGCGCGTCCAGGTAGGCGTTGGCCGCCGCGTAGGCGCCGTGGTCCGCGCTGCCCCACACGCCGGAGACCGAGGAGAACAGGACGAAGGCGTCCAGCTCGGTGTCCCGGAAGATCTCGTCGAGGTGGGCCGCGCCCAGGGCCTTGGCCGCCAGGGTGGCCGCGAGTTCGCGCGGCCCGAGCTCCCGGACGGTGCCCAGCTGTACGGCGGCGGCGGTGTGCAGCACGGCACGGACCGGGTCGCCGGCCGCGGCCAGCCCGTCCACCAGCGCGCGCAGCGCGGTGAGGTCGGCCAGATCGCAGGCGGCCAGGGTGACCCGGCAGCCCAGTACGCCCAGCTCGCGGGCCAGCTCGGCGGCGCCGGGCGCCCGTTCGCCGCGCCGGCTGACCAGCACCAGGTGCTCGGCGCCGGTCCGGGCCAGCTGCCGGGCCACCTGGGCGCCCAGACCGCCGGTCCCGCCGGTGATCAGCACGGTGCCGCTCGGGCGCCAGTCACGCGGGGCCGGGGCCTTGGCGGCGCGCACCAGCCGGCGGGCGAACACCCCGTCCGGGCGCAGCGCGACCTGGTCCTCGGCGCCGTCGCCCGCCAGCAGCGCGAGCAGGCGCCCGAGCGCCCGCTCGTCGTCCGCCGCCGACGGCCCGTCGAGCGGCGGCAGGTCCACCAGGCCGCCCCAGAGCGCCGGGTGCTCCAGCGCCACCACCCGGCCCAGGCCCCAGACCTGGGCCCGCAGCGGGTGGCTCGGCCACTCGCTCCCGCCGGTGGCGGCCGCGCCCCGGGTCAGGCACCACAGCGCTGCCCCGGTGTCCAGCTCCAGCAGGGCGCGCACCAGCGTGGTGGTCGCCGCCAGACCGACCGGGAGCGCGGGCAGTCCGGGCACCGCCCGGTCGTCCAGCGCGAGCAGGCTGATCACCCCGGCCGGCCGGGGGCGGTCCCGCAGCGCCGCGCGCAGCCGCTCGGTCAGCGTGTCCCGGTCGACGCGGGGATCGTCGACGACGACCGGCAGCACCTCGGCGCCGGCGGCGGTCAGCAGGGCGGCCAGTCGCTCGCCCACCGGGTCGGCGTCGGGCGCCTCCGCGCCGCTGACCAGCAGCCAGGTGCCCCGCGGCGCGGCGGCCGCGGGCTCGGGCAGGCGGCGCCAGGCGAGCCGGTAGCGCCAGCCGTCCAGCACGGTCCGGTCGTGGCGGTGGCGCCGCCAGCCCGCCAGCGGTGCCAGCACCTCGCGCCAGCCGTCCGCGCTCACGCCCAGGGTCTCCGCCACCGCGTCGGCGTCCTCGCGGTCCACGGCGGCCCAGAAGTCGGTGTCCGCCGGGTCGGCGGCCGCCACCGGCGAGGCCGAGGTGTCCAGCCAGAACGGGCGGTTCTGGAACGCGTAGGTGGGCAGCTCCACCGGGCCGCCCGGGTGCGCGTCGAAGAGCGGCGAGAAGTCCACCGGCACGCCGTTCACCCACGCCTGGGCCAGCGCCGACAGCACGCGCGCGAGCCCGCCCTCGTCCCGACGCAGCGTGCCGAGCACCACGGTGTCGGTGTGCCCGACGTCCTCCAGCACGTCCTGCATCGGCACGGCCAGCACCGGGTGCGGGCTGATCTCCAGCAGCACCGTGCCGTCGTGGCCCAACGCCGAACGCAGGGCCGCGTCGAAGTCCACGGTCTCGCGCAGATTGCGGAACCAGTAGCCGGCGTCCAGCTCGGCGGCGTCCAGCCGCCCGCCCGTGACGGCGGAGTGGAACGGCACCCGGCCCTCCAGCGGCCGCACGTCGGCCAGTGCCGCGAACAGCTCCTCGCGCAGGCTCTCCACGTGCGCCGAGTGGCCCGCCACGTCGACGGCCACCCTCCGGGTCCGGATCCCCTCGGCCTCGCACCCGGCCAGCAGCTCGGCCAGCTCGGCCGGGTCGCCGGAGACCACCACCGAGGTCGGGCTGTTGACGGCGGCCACGGACAGCCGGCCCTCCCAACGGCGCAGCCGCTCGCGCGCCCGCGCGGCCGGCAGGTTCACCGTGGCCATCGCGCCGGTGCCGGACAGCGGCGACTGGAGCCGGCTGCGCAGCGCGACCACCTTGGCGCCGTCCTCCAGGGAGAGGGCGCCGGCGACGACGGCGGCGGCGATCTCGCCCTGGCTGTGGCCGACCACGGCGGCCGGTTCGACGCCGTACGAGCGCCACAGCGCGGCCAGCGAGACCATCACCGCCCACAGCGCCGGCTGCACCACGTCGATCCGGTCCAGCGACGGCGCGCCGGGCTCGTCGCGCAGCACCTCGACGAGCGACCAGCCCACGTGCGGTTCCAGGGCTGCGGCGCAGTCGGCCACCGAGCGGGCGAAGACCGGCGATTCGAGGAGCAGTTCGCGGGCCATGCCCGGCCACTGCGAGCCCTGGCCGGGGAAGACGAACACCGTCCGGTCCCGCCCGTCGCCGAACGCGCGGCCGGACACGGCGCCCGGCGCGGAGCCGTCCTCGGCCAGGGCGGTCAGCCCGCGCAGCAGGTCGCCGGGCTCCGCGGCCACCACCGCCGCGCGGTGCTCGAAGGCCGACCGGGTGGTGGCCAGCGCGCGGCCGACGTCCACCGGACGCAGCCCGGGGCGGGCCGAGAGGTGCGCGGCCAGCCGGGCCGCCTGGGCCCGCAGCGCCTCCGGGCTCTGCCCGGAGACCAGCCACGGCACCGCCGTCGGCCGGCCGGCGGGCACGGCCGGTGCGGGCTCCGCCGCCGGGGCCTCCTCCAGCACCACGTGCGCGTTGGTGCCGCTCATCCCGAAGGAGGAGACGCCGGCCCGGCGCGGTCGCCCGTCCGGCCGCCAGTCCCGTGCCTCGGTCAGCAGCTCGACGGCGCCCGCCGACCAGTCGACGTGCGGGGTCGGCGCGTCCACGTGGAGGGTGCGCGGCAGCACGCCGTGCCGCATCGCCAGCACCATCTTGATCACGCCCGCCACCCCGGCCGCGGCCTGGGTGTGGCCGATGTTGGACTTCAGCGAGCCCAGCCACAGCGGCCGGTCGGACGGGCGTCCCTGCCCGTAGGTGGCCAGCAGCGAGTCCGCCTCGATCGGGTCGCCGAGCGTGGTGCCGGTGCCGTGCCCCTCGACCGCGTCGACGTCGGCGCCGGACAGGCCGGCGTCGGCCAGCGCGGCCTGGACGACCCGCTGCTGGGAGGGGCCGTTGGGGGCGGTCAGGCCGTTGCTGGCGCCGTCCTGGTTGACCGCCGAGCCGCGCAGCAGGGCGAGCACCGGGTGGCCGTTGCGGCGGGCGTCGGAGAGCCGTTCGACCAGCAGCACGCCGACGCCCTCGCCCCAGCCGGTGCCGTCCGCGGCCGCCGCGAACGGCTTGCACCGGCCGTCCGCCGCCATCCCGCCCTGCCGGGCGATCTCCAGGAAGGCGCCGGGCAGGGCCATCACGTTGGCGCCGCCGACCAGCGCCAGCGAGCACTCGCCGGACCGCAGGGCCTGGGCGGCCAGGTGCAGGGCGACCAGCGAGGCCGAGCAGGCGGTGTCCACGCTCAACGACGGGCCCTCAAGGCCCATCGCGTACGAGACCCGGCCGGAGAGCACGCTGATCGCGTTGCCGGTCATCAGGAAGCCCTTGACGGCCTCCGGGGCGCTCTGCCCCAGCGTGCCGTACCCCTGGTCCACGGCGGTCACGTAGACGCCGGTGGAGCTGCCGCGCAGCGCGTGCGGGTCGATGCCGGCCCGCTCCACGGCCTCCCAGCAGGCGAGCAGCAGCAGCCGCTGCTGCGGGTCCATGGCGACCGCCTCGCGCGGGCTGATCCCGAAGAACGCCGGGTCGAAGCCGCCCGCGTCGTCCAGGAAGGCGCCGCGCGCCGGGGAACCGCCGGCCGCCAGCGCGCCCAGGTCCCAGCCCCGGTCGCCGGGCAGGCCGGTCATCGCGTCCCGGTCGGCGGCCAGCAGCTCCCAGAGGTCCTCCGGGGTGTTCACTCCGCCGCCGAAGCGGCAGCTCATCGAGACGATGGCGATCGGCTCGTGGCTCTTCGCCTCGGCCTCGCGCAGCCGCTGCCGGGTCTGCTGGAGGTCGATGGTCACGCGGTTGAGGTAGTCGCGCAGCTTCTGGTCGCTCACGGGGTTTCCTGCACCTTCGTCTTGAGGAGGGGGGAGTCCTGCGCGGGGGCGTGTGCGCGCGCCGTCGGGCGCGGGGGCCTCACTGCCCCTCCAACTGCTGGTCGAGGTAGGCGAAGATCTCGTCGTCGGTCGCGGCGACGATGGCGTCGGCGCTCGCGGCCTCGGCCGGCGGGCGCTCCAGCGTGCGCGCCAGCACCTCGCGCAGCCGGTGCGCCAGTTCCTCGCGGACCGGGGTCTCGGGGTCGAGCGTCGCGAACACGGTCTCCCACCGCTCCAGCTCGGCGAGCAGGGCGTCCGGGTCCGCGGCGGTCGCGGCGGGGACGCGCTCGGCGGCCTTCGCCGCCAGACGGCGGGCCAGCGCCTCCGGCGTCGGGTAGTCGAAGACCATGGCGGCCGGCAGCCGGACCCCGGTCGCGGCCACCAGCCGGTTGCGCAGCTCGACGCCGGTCAGCGAGTCGAAGCCGATCTCCTTGAACGGGCGGGCCGGCCGGATCCGCTCCGGCGAGGAGTGCCCGAGGACGGCGGCGGCGTGACCGCGCACCAGGTCGAGCAGCAGCCGGTGGGACTCGGCGGCGCTCAGTGTGGCCAGCCGCTCCAGCAGGCCGCTCGCGGCCTGCTCGCCCGGCCTGGCCACGACGGCCCGCGCCCTGGAGCGGCGGACCAGCCCGCTCCACAGGGCCGGCCCGTCCGCGCGCAGCGCCGCCCGGTCGACCCGGGCCGCCAGCAGGTAGTGGTGCGGGCCGGCCAGCGCCAGGTCCAGCAGCGCCAGGCCCTCGGCGGAGGAGAGCGCGCCCGCCCCGCCCCGGGCCATCCGGCGCAGCTCGGCGCCGCCGATCCGCTCGGTCAGCGCGCTGCGCTCCTCCCACAGGCCCCAGCCGATGGACAGCCCCGGCCGTCCCTCGGCCCCGCGCCGGACGGCCAGGCCGTCCAGGACGGCGTTCGCCGCCGCGTAGTTGGCCTGCCCGGGGGTGCCGAGCAGACCGGCGCCGGAGGAGAACAGCACGAAGGCCGCCAGGTCCTCGTCGACGGTCAGCTCGTGCAGCGCGATCGCCGCGTCCGCCTTGGGCCGCAGGACCCGGGACAACTGCTCGTCGGTCAGCGACTCGGCGAGTCCGTCGTCCAGCAGGCCGGCCGCGTGCACCACGGCCGTCAGCGGGCGGTCCGCGGGCACGCCCGCGAGCAGCCCGGCCAGTGCGCCGCGGTCCGCGACGTCGCAGGACACCACCGTGGCCCGCGCGCCCAGGTCGGCCAGTTCGGCCACCAGCGCTCCGGCCTCGTCGGCCCGCGGCCCGCGCCGGCTCGCCAGCAGCAGGTGGCGTACGCCGTGCCCGGTCACCAGGTGCCGGGCCACCAGGCGGCCCAGCGTGCCGGTCCCGCCGGTGACCAGGACCGTGCCCTCGGGGTCGAGCGGGGCGGGCAGCCGCAGCACGTTCTTGCCCACGTGCCGGGCCTGGCTCAGGTGCCGCAGGGCCTGCGGCGCCTCGCGGACGTCCCAGCAGGTCAGTGGCAGGGGGGTGAGCACACCGCGGTCGAACAGCGCCAGGATCTCGGTCAGCATCTCGCCGATCCGCTCGGGGCCGGCCTCCATCAGGTCGAAGGCCCGGTAGCCGACCCCCGGATGGTCGGCCGCGATCCGCTCGGCCGACCGGATGTCGGTCTTGCCCAGCTCCAGGAACCGCCCGCCGCCCGGCAGCAGCCGCAGGGAGGCGTTCACGAACTCCCGCGCCAGGCAGTTCAGGACCAGGTCCACCCCGCGCCCCAGCGTGGTCGCCAGGAACCGGTCGGCGAACTCCAGGGTGCGCGAGGAGGCCAGCCGTCCGTCCGGCAGACCGGCCTCGCGCAGCACCTCCCACTTGTGCTCGCTCGCCGTGCCGAAGACCTCGGCCCCGGCGTGCCGGGCCAGCTGGACGGCGGCCAGGCCCACCCCGCCGCTCGCCGCGTGGACCAGCACCGACTCCCCGTGGCGCAGGCCGCCGAGGTCGAACAGGCCGTAGTAGGCGGTCAGGTAGACGACCGGCACGGAGGCGGCCCGCGCGAACGACCAGCCGTCCGGGATCCGCGCCACGGTGCGCCGGTCCGCCACCGCCTGGGGGCCGAAGGCCGAGCCGAAGATCCCCAGCACCCGGTCACCCGGCGCCAGGTCGGTGACCTCGGCGCCGACCTCCAGCACCACGCCCGCGCCCTCGCTGCCCAGGCCCTGCTGGTCCGGGGTCAGCCCGAGGGTCACCGCGACGTCCCGGAAGTTCACGCCCGCCGCCCGGACCGCGATCCGCACCTCGCCGGCGCCCAGCGGCGCGGGCACGTACGGCAGCGGCGCCACGCCCTCCGGGGTACCGTCACCGGTGGCCTCCAGCCGCCAGAGCGGCTCGCCCGCCGGGAGCGTCAGCAGCTCCGGCCGCGCCGCGGCCGCCAGCCGTGGCACCAGGTACTCCGAGCCGCGCAGGGCGAGCTGGTTCTCGCCCTCGGGCGGCAGCGAGCTCGGCAGGACGCCGGGGTGCTCGGTGTCGAGCAGGACGAAGCGGTCCGGGTGCTCGTTCTGCGCACTGCGCAGCAGGCCCCAGACCGCCGCCTGGGCCAGGTCCACCGGCCGGTCGCCCGGGCGGGTGCGCACCGCGCCGACGGTGCGCAGCACCAGCCGGGAGCCGGCGAACCGCTCCTCGGCCAGCCAGTTCCGGACCAGCGCGAGGGCGCGTGCGACCGTGCGGTGCAGACGGGCCGCCGGATCGGGTCCGTCGGCGCTCCCGGTGGCGTCGGCACCGCCGCCGTCCGTGCCGGTGTCGTCCCTGCCGCCGCCGTCCGTGTCGTCACCGGTCGGGCAGTCGGCGAACAGCACGGGCGGGACGGGCTCCTCCGCGTCGGTCGGGTCGAACGCGTCGAGCGGGACCCAGGAGCCGACCGGCCCGCCGCCGACGGGCTGCCAGTCGAGCCGGAACAGCCGGTCCCCGTCGGCCGCCGGCCCGAACGCGTCGGCTCCCACCGGTCGCAGCACCAGTGAGTCCACCGTCAGGACCGGGCGCCCCGTCAGGTCGTACGCGTCGAGCCGCACCGCCTCCGGGCCGTCCGCCGACACGCGGACCCGCAGCGAGGTCGCGCCGCTCGCGTGGGCGCTCACCCCGGTCCAGCTGAACGGCAGCCGGGCCTGCCCGCTCTGACCGGTCAGCAGCGCGCACGCCTGCAGCGCGGCGTCCAGCAGGGCCGGGTGCGCGGTGCAGCCGGCGGCCTCGGCGTGCCGGCGCGGGTCCAGCGCGATCTCCGCGAACACCTCGTCGTTGCGTCGCCAGGCGGCGGTCAGGCCCCGGAAGGCGGGGCCGTAGCCGTAGCCGGCCTCGGCGAACCGCTCGTAGAGGCCGTCCAGGTCCACCGTTTCGGCCCGCGGTGGTGGCCAGGTGGTCAGGTCGTGGTGGGGGGTGGTGGTCGGTGGTGGGGTGGTGAGGGTGCCGGTGGCGTGGAGGGTCCAGGTGGTGGTGTG
>NZ_JBHYYB010000181.1:0-9778 GCF_042752535.1 Kitasatospora sp. NPDC059327
GGCCCGGACGGTTCCCCGTCCGGGCCCGCGGCCTCGTCGGTCGTGCGGCTCAGACCGCCCGGTTGCGGCGCTGGGCCAGCTCGTCCCCCGGATCGTGCCCGATCACGGTCTCACCGGTGTCGGTCCGCTCGGCGTGCAGCCGCCCGAGGGCCGACTCCAGCTCCCGCCAGACCGCGCCGACGGCGATGCCGAACACACCCTGACCACCCTTCAGCAGGTCGACCACCTGCTGCGGCGTGGTGCACTCGTACACGGTCGCGCCGTCGCTCATCAGCGTCAGCCCGTTCAGGTCGCCGTTCTCGACGGACTGCAGATGGGCGACCGCCACCCGGATGTTCTGCAAGGACACCCCGGCGTCCAGCAGCCGCTTGACGATCTTCAGCAGCAGGATGTCGCGGAAGCTGTACAGCCGTTGGCTGCTCGCCGGGTAGACCGAGCGGACGCTGGGCTCCAGCAGCCCCGTCCGCGCCCAGTAGTCCAGCTGGCGGTAGGTGATGCCGGCCGCCGCACAGGCCGTCGGGCCGCGGTAGCCGATCAGTTCGGAGGTGGGTGCGAGCCGCTCGATGGCGGGCTGGCCCGGTTGCACGGCCGGGAACCGGCCCATCCGGGGCAGTTCGGCCACACTGCGGGCGGCGCGGGGCATGTGCACGGTGCACAGGCCTCCCACGGCCGCTTCATCGCCGGTGCCGGTCATGCCTACCTCCGTCCACTCGTCCTGCGGGCAACCCAGACTGCGGGCGACAGGCACCCGGGCAGCCACTCCTGACGGTAGGCAGTCCCTTATGAGCCGTCAACGATCGCCACGCCGGGCAGCACAAACCGCGTCACTCAGGAGAGTGGTTTTTCGTGCCCCCAGTGTGGGTAGGTGGACGCTATTTGGCAAAACGGACGAACGCATTCGGCAGGATGGCGGCCTTCGGCCCCACCGCCGCTCACCCCTCGAATCCACCGCCGTCCGTGACGGCCATCCGCGGCGGCCGTTCCCGCCGGCTCCGCGCTACTGCGGCGTGCCGCCGCCGAAGTCCTCCGGCGAGACCTGGTCGAGGAACTCGCGGAACTTCTCGACCTCGTCCTCCTGCTCGTCCGGGATGGCGATGCCCGCCTCGGCGAGCACCTCCTCGCTCCCGTAGATCGGCGTACCGGTCCGGAGCGCCAGCGCTATCGCGTCGGACGGCCGGGCGCTCACCTCGACCCCGCCCGCGAAGACCAGTTCGGCGTAGAAGACGCCCTCGCGCAGGTCGGTGATCCGCACCTCGGTGAGCTGCTGCCCGAGGGCCTCCAGGACGTCCTTGAAGAGGTCGTGCGTCAGCGGGCGCACCGGCGTCATGCCCTGCTGGGCGAAGGCGATCGCGGTCGCCTCGCCGGGACCGATCCAGATCGGCAGGTACCGATCGCCCCCGACCTCCCGAAGCAGCACGATCGGCTGGTTGGAAGGCATCTCCACCCGGACACCCACGACGTCGAGCTCATTCACACACGCAACCCTATGGCCCTCGCCCCGGATATGAAAGCGCAGAGCCGACGGCGCTGGTCAGCGGGGTCGGCGGGTCACGACCGGGGCCGCAGACCGGCCTGGACCATGGCGGCGTGCAGCCGGACCGAGAGGGTGGCCAGCTCCCGTGCCGTGGCCTCGGCATGCGCCCGGGTCTGCGGGTTGCGGTGCCGGCGCAGCGGCGCCACCACCTGCTCCACGAGCGCGATCTCGCGGTCGGCGGCCGCCTTCATGGCCCGCAGGTGGCGCGGTTCGAGTCCGTACCGGCCCAGTTCCGCGACCAGCCGGGCGACCTGCAGCGCCTCGCCGTCGTAGCCGCCGTCCGAACCGGCCACGACCAGCCCGTACGACTCCCACTCGACCAGCTCGCGCTCGCCCGCCTCGGCGGCGGCCAGCAGCTCGGCGCGGCCCAGCCGTACTCCCGCCGAGGCCTCGGCGGCCGCCACCAGCTCGCGGTCCGCCTCCTCCATCGGCCCGGGCCGGGCCTCGGCGGCGGGCAGCGCGGGCGGGGCCTCCCCGCGCTCGATCGCGTCCAGGTGCTCGCGGATCACCCGCAGCGGCAGGTAGTGGTCACGCTGCATCCGCAGCACGTAGGCCAGCCGCTCGACGTCGGCCGGGCTGAACTTGCGGTACCCCGACGGTGTGCGCTGGGGCTCGACCAGGCCCTCCGCCTCCAGGAACCTGATCTTCGAGATGGTGACCTCGGGGAAGTCGTCCCGCAGGGAGGTCAGTACCGCGCCGATGCTCAGCAGCTCGTCGCCGCCGCGCCGCCGGCCGCCCCCGGCGGGCCGGTCCGGGCGGACCGGCTGCCTGGGGGCCGCGACCGCTCCCCGCGCGCCCTGGTCCGGCAGCGGACCGGGCGACGCGGGGGCGGCCGCCCCGAGAGATGAAGGAGGGTTCGCGCTCACTCGGGCTCCTGCCGACGTTGGTTTCAGTACCCCCGGTGGTGGCTGGCGAAGAACACCAGCCGGTACTTCCCGATCTGCACCTCGTCGCCGTTGTTCAGCGACACCTCGTCGATCCGCTCACGGTTGACGTACGTCCCGTTCAGGCTGCCGACGTCGGCGACGGTGAAGCCGCCCCCGGGCGTCCGGCGGAACTCCACGTGCTTGCGCGAGACGGTCACGTCGTCCAGGAAGATGTCGCCCTGCGGGTGACGCCCGGCCGTGGTCTTGTCCGAGTCCAGCAGGAACCGGCTGCCCGAGTTCGGGCCGCGCTGGACGATCAGCAGGGCCGAGCCCGGCGGCAGCGCGTCGATCGCCGACAGCACCTCCGCCGACAGGGCCGGCGTGCCGGTGCCGGTGGTGGTGTTGGGGTCGTAGGACTCCAGGCCGGAGATCGAGATGGTCGACGTGGTCTCCGCCGCCCCCTCGGGCAGCGCGCCCCCGCGCAGCGCCGTACCGCAGTTGGAACAGAAGCGGGCCGCGGCCGGGTTCTGGTTACCGCACCTGGGGCACGGAGTGGGGCCAGCCATGTTCACAGCCTCCTGGCGCGGGACACCCGACGGGTTGTGCCCGGCGTACGGGTCCGGGGCAAACCCTCCACCAGAGGTTGAGGGTCCTGACGGGAAACCTATGCGCGGGGCGCCGGAGGGGTCAACCGACGCGCCGTAGCCCGCCGGATTGCCCGCGTACTGCGCGTCGGCACCGTCCCGGAACATCGGACGCTCGGCGTACTGGACGCCCTCGGGAGCGGGACGCATGCCCGGCACTGCGGGCTCTTCGTCGGCCCGGCGGTGACGCGCGGTGGGTGCCTCCACGGCAGCCACGTCACGGCCCTTGTTACGACCGAACAACTTCGAGAAGAAACTCACGGGCGAATCCCCTTGCGTGTGACAGACCCGCCCGCGGGGCAGGGTGAGAACCTCGGACAGGCTGCGGGCCCGGTCGCGGATCGGGCCAGCTGGAGTGGTGCTCCGACGTGTGATGTTCCGGCTTGTGCTGGTGCGGACCAGTCTCGCCCACCTGATGGCGGAACCCCGCACCGGGGGGCGCCCGCAGGTGACGGACCGTGCGGCAGGTGACTCGTCACTTCGGAGCCGGCTTGGCGTACTGCGGCGTCCTCAGGTCGACGAGGGCGTCGACGAGCACCTTCTGCTGCGGGGAGATGGTCGCGCGGGCCTGATGACTCTCAAGAGTACGGACCACACCTCCCGGAATGTTCAGCGCGGGTGTGAGGTCCTGCGGGTTCCCCACCACGGTGAAGCGATAGGGCTGCGAGACCTTCTTCCCGTCGATCTGCACACCGCCGCCGGACACGTCCGTGAAGTAGGTGTTGACCACCACGCGCACATCGTTGATCTGAATCGCCTCCGCCCCCGCCGCTCGGAGTTCCTGCAGGGTGTCCAGCAGCATATCCGCCTTCACCTGCCCTTGGGGATCATCGACCGTCAGTACGATGCCCGGACCAGTGGCCTTGACGGTGCCGGCGAGCACGCCGAGCTCCGTCACCTTCTTCCTGGTCTGCTCCTGGGCCTCCTTGGCCTGGTTGGAGCTGTTCTCCAACTTGGCCAGGGACTGTTCCAACTCCGCCTTCTCCTGTTGGAGACGCTGCTGGCGGCCGTCCAGTTCGTCGAGGATCCGCACCAGGTCCTCCTGCCGCGCGCCGCGCAGCTGGCTGTGGTGGTCGTTGGTGGAGCGGACCTGGATCGCCAGCGCGAGGCCGAGCGAGAACAGCAGGACCGCGACCACCAGCTGCCCGCGGGAGAGCCGCGGCGGCCAGAGCGCCGCCTTCAGCCGCCGCCGGCCGGCGCTGCGGTCGTCCGCCGCCGCCACCTCCGGTTCGGGCTGCTGCTCGGGCTCGGGCTCCTCCGCCGGAGCGGGCACCGTGCGCGGCGCGGCGGCCGCCCCGGGCACCGGCTCCGTCGGGGCCGCCTCCGCCTCGTGGGCGCGCTGCGGCTCCTCCGTGGGCTCCGGCTCGGCCGGTTCGGCTGCGGTCCGCTCTCCGCCGCGCTCCGCCGGCGGGTCCGCCGCCTCCACGGGCTCGGCCTGCACGGGTTCGGCCTCCACGGGCTCGGCCTGCACGGGCTCCGCCGGAGCCTCCGGCTTCTCCGCCGTGAACGGCTTCTCCGGCATGACCGACAGGTCGGGCCCCGGCGCGTCGTCCGGCACGGCCGACTTCACCTGTTCGGCGGGCTCTCGCGGCGCACTCCCCGCCACGGGAGTCGCCTCCCGCTCCCCGTTCCCGTCCTCGCGCACGCCTGCTCCTGCCCGTCGGTCCGCCTCCTGCTGTGCCGGCTCCCGGCCGGGCTCAGGCGCGGAAGACATGGCGCCTGATCGCGGCGGCGTTGGAGAAGATCCGGATGCCGAGGACGACCACCACACCGGTGGACAGCTGGGAGCCGACCCCGAGTTGGTCCCCGAGGAAGACGATCAGCGCGGCCACCACCACGTTGGACAGGAACGAGACGATGAACACCTTGTCGTTGAAGATGCCGTCCAACATCGCCCGGACACCGCCGAACACCGCGTCCAGCGCCGCCACCACCGCGATGGGCAGGTACGGCACGACGGCGTCGGGCACCTCGGGCTGGACGAAGAGGCCGACGACCACCCCGATCACGAGACCCAGTACGGCAATCACGGTCTAGCTGCTCCTGTCCCTGCGGCGGGCGCCCCGGTCGTGGACGCCGCGGGCGAGTGGGCTGTCGTGGTCTTGGCGGAGCCGTTCGGCGTGCGCTTGCCCGAGGGCGAGGCACTGGCCGAGGCCGACCGGGAAGGTCCGGCGGACGGACTCTGCGAACCCTCGGCGGACGCCGTCGGGCTCGGGGACGTCGTCGCGGCAGCGGACGGACTCGCCGTCGGCGAAGCCTCCGGCGTGGCCGGCTGGGCGGTCCGCAGGGTAATGCCGACGGCGGCGGGCAGGGTCAGCTTCTTCTGCGCGGAGATCGTCGACTTGATGCCGTACTTCTCCTGCAGCAGCCGAAGGTACTGACCCGCCATGTTGCTCTCGAAGGTGGCGACCAGCTTGGACCCGTCCCCCAGGGCCTGCACGCTGTACGGCGGTACCAGCGGCCGGTTGTCGACGAGTACCGCCTCACCGGCGGCACGGATCGCGGAGAGCGCGGTGAGCCGCTGCCCGTTGATCGAGACGGCCTCGGCGCCGGACTCCCAGAGCCCGTTCACCACCAGTTGCAGATCCCGATCGCGCAGCCGGCCGCTGTTGGAGAAGCCCTGACCGGCGCGCGGGTCGACGTTCCCGCCGGCGCCGGTACCGGAGGCGTCCTCCAGGACCAGCTTGACGCCAGGGCCGGTGACCTCGGCCAGGCCCACCGCGCCGGCCAGCGCGGCCGGGTCGCTGTCGCCCGGCGACAGCGCCTGCTGCTGGGTGGTGTCGACCTTGCGGCGTAGCTCCTGGACCTGCTGCTGCAGCCGCTCCGCCGAGCCGTTGCTGTCGTTGATCCGGTGGATCAGCGCATCGCGCTCCTTGGCGAGCGTGGGCTCGGCCTTGTGCGCGTTCACGGCGCCCACCGTCACCACCGCCCCGACCAGGGCCAGCCCGAGGCCCAGCGTGAGCAGGCCGCGGGCCGTGCCGGGTATCCGGCTGTCGCGGTCACCGCCCCGCGCCGCGGCCGCCTCGGCGTAGCCCTCGTCCAGGCTGTGGTTCATCACGCTGTTCAGCAGGGACATCGAGGCGTCCGGACGGTTGTACCGTCCGTCACTGGAACTCGGCGTCGCTGGCATGCGGACCATCGTCCCATGTCTGCGGAGGGGGTGGCGCACACCCCCTGACCTGCAAACTCACCATAAGCGACGGATCATGACCAAGTGTTGCAAAACGGACGGCCGGGGCGATGGAGCGTGCGGCGCCTGCCGCGCCGCCCCACCACCCCGGCCGCGTCACCGCGGCCCGGTGATCACCGTCCGGCGCCGTCGACCACCGCCGCCCACTCGTCCAGCAGCGCATCGGTCGCCTCGTCGTCCGGGCCCTCCGCCCAGAGGTGGGTGACCGCCTCGGCGGGGTCCGGCAGCACGAGCGTCCAGCGCCCGTCCGGCTCGACCACCCGCACGCCGTCCGTGGTGTCGAGCTGCCGGTTGCCGGCCGCCTCCACCACCGAGCGCATGACCATGCCCTTCGCCGCCCACGGGGTCGCGATGTCCCGCCGGCGGATGTGCGCCTGCGGGATCCGCGCGTCGATCTGGCTCAGCGTGAGCTGGGTCCGGGCCACCAGTCCGACCAGCCGGACGAACGCCGCCGCCCCGTCCAGCACACCGCTGAACTCCGGCACGACGAAGCCGCCACGGCCGTCGCCGCCGAACACCGTGCCCTCGGCCGCGGCCGCCTTGGCCAGGTCGTCCGGTGTGGTCGTGGTCCAGACGACCTGCGTGCCGTGGTACGCGGCGACCTGCTCGGCGATCCTGGTGGTCGTCACCGGCAGGGCCACCTGACCGCTCCGGCGCTCGGCCGCGACCAGGTCGAGCAGCACCAGCAGCGCCCGGTCGTCGTCGATCACCCGCCCCAGCTCGTCCACGAAGGCCACCCGCTCGCCGACCGGGTCGAACCGCACGCCGAAGGCCGCCCGGGAGGAGGCGACCAGCTCACCGAGCCTGGCCAGCCCCGCACGCCGCTCCTCGGCGTCCTCGGTCGGCCGCGCCTCGTCCAGCCCGCTGGAGACGGTGAGCGCCTCCACGCCGAGCCGGCCCAGGATGCTCGGCAGAACCAGCGCGGCACTGCCGTGCGCCGTGTCGACCACCACCTTCAGCCCCGCCTCGCGGACACCCGTGGTGTCCACCGCCCGCAGCAGATTGCCGGCGTAGGAGTCGAAGACGCTGGACGGGAAGGTCAGATCACCGATCTCGCCCGGGAACGCGCGCCGGTACTCCTGGCGGGCGTACACCCGGTCGAGCTTGCGCTGCCCGGCCTGGGAGAGGTCGGCGCCGCGCTCGTCGAAGAAGAGGATGTCGAGCGAGTCCGGCACACCGGGCGTGGTCCGCAGGAAGATCCCGCCGGCGCTCCCCCGGGCCGTGTGCTGCCGGGCCACCGGCATCGGCACGTTCTCCAGGTCACGGACATCGATCGCACTGGTCTGCAGCCCCGAGATCATCGCCCGCTTGAGGGCCCGCGCACCTCGCGAGTGGTCCCGCGCGATGGTGACGGTGGCACCCTTCTTCAGGGTCGTCGCATAGGCGCCCGCCAGCCGGACGGCCAGCTCCGGTGTGATCTCGACGTTCAGGATGCCCGAGACGCCGCGCAGCCCGAAGAGGTGCTCCTGGCCGCGGGACTCCCAGATCACCGAGGTGTTGACGACCGCGCCGGCCTCGATGGTCTTGAACGGGTAGACCCGGACGTTGGCGCCGATGATCGACTCCTCGCCGACCAGGCACTCGTCGCCGATCACCGCGCCGTCCTCGATCCGCGCGGCCCGCATCACATCGGTGTTCTTGCCGACCACGCAGCCCCGCAGGTTGCTCTGCGGCCCGATGTAGACGTTGTCGTGGATGACCGCCTTGTGCAGGAAGGCCCCGCGCTTGACCACCACGTTGCTGCCGAGCACGGTGTGCTCGCGGATCTCGACGCCGGCCTCGACCTTGGCGTAGTCCCCGATGTAGAGCGGACCGCGGAGCACCGCGTCCGGGTCCACCTCGGCCCCCTCCGCCACCCAGACGCCGGGCGAGATCTCGAACCCGTCGAGCTCGACGTCGACCTTGCCCTCCAGGACGTCCGCCTGGGCCTTGCCGTAGCTCTCGTGGGTGCCCACGTCCTCCCAGTAGCCCTCGGCCACGTAGCCGTAGACCCGCTTGCCCTCCTTCAGCAGCTGCGGGAACACGTCACTCGACCAGTCGACGGACTCACCCGCCGCCACGTAGTCGAAGACCTCGGGCTCCATGACGTAGATACCGGTGTTGACCGTGTCGGAGAAGACCTGTCCCCAGGTCGGCTTCTCCAGGAAGCGCTCGACCCGGCCCTCGTCATCGGTGATCGTGATGCCGAACTCCAGTGGATTCGGCACCCGGGTGAGACAGACGGTGACCAGAGCGTTCTTGCTGCGGTGGAACTCGATCAATTCCGAGAGATTGAAGTCGGTCAGCGCGTCACCGGAGATCACCAGAAAGGAGTCGTCCTTCAGCGCGTCCTCGGCGTTCTTGACACTGCCCGCCGTACCGAGTGGCGTCTCCTCGTTCGCATATGTCAGATGCATACCGAGCTCTTCGCCGTCACCGAAGTAGTTCTTGACCAGTGAGGCGAGGAACTGGACGGTGACGACGGTGTCGGAGAGGCCGTGCCGCTTCAGCAGCCGAAGCACGTGCTCCATGATCGGCCTATTGGCCACCGGAAGCAGCGGCTTCGGCATGCTGGAGGTCATCGGGCGGAGTCGGGTGCCTTCGCCCCCTGCCATTACAACGGCTTTCATTACGGGTGCGTCCTCCTTCTCGGTGGTGGACCCTGCAGGTCCATCAAACCGTTCCAGAGGTTCTCTACCCGGAAGATATCGTCCGACGCACCGAGGTGGCGTGGGACTTCTCTCAGATCACGTCTCAGACTGCGGACGGGGAGGAGGCGGAGTCCGCCCGGATGATCTGCCGCGCCTGGACGGCGTAGAGAATGCCGGCCCACCAGTACAGCGCGGTGCCCCACCAGATGAAGGCCCAGCTGACGGCCTCGGCCGGCCGCGCGATCCAGGTGTGCCCGCTACCGAGCAGCAGAAGCGGAAACGCGTACATCAGATTGAATGTCGCCGCCTTGCCCAGGAAACTCACCTGCAACGGGCCGTAGCCGTGCCGGTTCAGAATCGGAAGGAGTGCCGCGATAAAGAGCTCACGCGCGATCAGGATCGCCGTGAGCCACCATGGCAGGATCTCACGCCACGTCAGACCCAGCAGGGTGGAGAGCACATAGAGGCGGTCCGCCAGCGGGTCGAGCAACTGACCGACCCGACTGATCTGCCCCCACCTGCGGGCGAGCTTCCCGTCGAGGTAGTCACTGATGCCACTGAGCATCAGAATCAGCAGCACCCAGCCGTCATTGTTCGGCCCGCCGAACACCGGCCAGAGGATCAACCAGAGGAAGAGCGGAACGCCGACCAGCCGGCCCATGCTCAGCAGGTTGGGGATGGTGAGGACGCGATCGGTCTGGACCCGCGTCTCCTGGACCTCCACCCGGGGGCCTCCTGTACCGTGTGACAACTTATGCATGTTGACCCTACAACAGAAAAGCCCCCGTCCGGTTCCCCGGCGGGGGCTTCTCTAGAAGAATTGTTCGGCGGCGTCCTACTCTCCCACAGGGTCCCCCCTGCAGTACCATCGGCGCTGTGAGGCTTAGCTTCCGGGTTCGGAATGTAACCGGGCG
>NZ_JBHYYB010000182.1:0-9516 GCF_042752535.1 Kitasatospora sp. NPDC059327
GCCTCGCGGTCCTGCTGGTGCTGCAGTTCGTGGAGGGGTTGACGGACCGCCAGGCGGCAGAGGCCGTGCGGGCCAGGATCGACTTCAAGTACGCGCTCGGGCTTGAGCTGGACGACCCGGGGTTCGACTTCTCGGTGCTGTCGGAGTTCCGGGACCGGCTCGCCGGGGCTGACGGCGGGCGGCGGGTGCTGGACGGTGTGCTGGAAGCGGCCCGGGACAAGGGGCTGCTCAAGAACACGGGCCGGGCGCGGACCGACTCCACGCACGTGCTGTCCGCGGCGCGTGAGCTGTCCTGGCTGGAGCTGGTGGCGGAAACCTTGCGGGCGGCGTTGAACAGGACCGCCCAGGTCGCGCCCGA
The DNA here is from genome assembly GCF_042752535.1 of Kitasatospora sp. NPDC059327. Classification (NCBI taxonomy): domain Bacteria; kingdom Bacillati; phylum Actinomycetota; class Actinomycetes; order Kitasatosporales; family Streptomycetaceae; genus Kitasatospora; species Kitasatospora sp. NPDC059327. The sequence continues at coordinate 359 of NZ_JBHYYB010000182.1, forward strand.
CTGGCTGATCGAGGTCGCCGAGCCGGACTGGTTCCGCCATTACGCCACCCGGGCCGAGGAATCGCGTTTCCCCAAGGCCCGTGCGAAGCGCGACGAGGTGGGCGCGCGGATCGGGCGGGACGGGACGCGGCTGCTGGAAGCGGTCTTCGCCGCCGGCTCTCCCGGGAGTCTGCGCGTGCTCGACGAGGTAGAGGTCCTGCGGCGGGTCTGGGTCCAGCACTTCCACCAGGTGGACGGCGAGGTGGTGCGCAGAGGCCCAAAAGACCGGCCACCAGGCGCGATGCGCCTGGTCACCCCCTATGACCGCGAGGCACGCGGCAGCGTGAAGCGGGACACCATGTGGGACGGATACAAGGTCCATTTCACCGAGACCTGTGAGGAGGATGCCCCGAACCTGGTTACCAACGTGCTGACCACGGTGGCGACCGTCCCGGACATTGTGGTGAGCGCGCGGATCCACGCCGCCCTCGCCGCACGCGACTGCCTGCCGGGTGAGCACTGGGTGGACGCCGGCTATCCCACCGCCGCTCAGGTCCTGACCGCCCGTGACCAGTACGGCATCGCGCTGCACGGGCCCTTGGCCGACAACACCTCTGCGCAGGCGGACGGTCCCTTCACGCTGGACGCGTTCACGATCGACTGGGAGCGGCGGCGCACGACCTGCCCGAACGGCGTCTCCACCACGCACTGGTATCCACGCGCCGACTCCAAGGGCCTGCCCGTGATCCGCGTGCGGTTCCCCGCCGGCAGCTGCGATCCATGCCCCGACCGACCGGTCTGCGTGCGCTCGGTTCCCGGCCGCGGCCGGGAGATCATGCTGCGACAGCGACCGGCCGAGCACGACGCCATCCGCAGAATCCGCGCCGAGCAGCAGACCGATGCCTGGAAGCAGCGCTACAAGATCCGCGCCGGGGTCGAGGGCACCATCTCCCAAGGGGTAGGACGCTGCGACCTGCGCAGATCCCGTTACCAGGGCTTGGCCAAGACCAGCCTCCAGCACCAACTCACCGGAGCCGCGCTCAACCTCGTCCGCATCGACGCCCACCTCACCGGCACGCCCCGAGCCCGCACCCGAACCAGCCACTTCGCAGCGCTTCGCCCCGCCGACCAACCAGTCGGCGGGGCGAAGCAGGGCCCGAATTAACCAACAGCGTCCTCCGGAGGGGCGGCCCCCGCGACCGCCGCCGGCGTGTCCCGACCGGCCGCCCCGGCCGGTGTGCGACCGCGCGACGCCGCGCGCCGACCCGGCCGCGGCCGATCCGGCCGCGGCGCCGGGGCACGGCCTAGCCTGGGGCGATGACCGATCGTCGGCCCGTCCGCTACCGCCCGCTGTCCCCGCTGCGCGAGCACCTGCGGGAGTCCTTCTGGTTCGCCCCGCTGGTGACCTGCGTCGCCGCGGTGCTGCTCTCCGGGGTGACGGCCTGGCTGGACGAGGCCGTGGTCACCGCCACCGTCGCCGAGAGCGGCTCCGCGGACGAGCTGATGCGGTTCACCGGCGCGGCCAAGAGCGTGGTGTCGACGGTGAGTTCGGCGATGCTCACGTTCATCGGCGTGGTCTTCTCGATCTCGCTGGTCGCCCTGCAGATGGCCGCGAGCCAGTTCTCGCCGCGGGTGCTGCGGCTGTACGTGCGCAGCCGGCTCACCAAGGCCACCTTCTCGGTCTGTCTGGCCACCTTCCTGTTCGCGCTGCTGGTCCAGCTCAGCTACGACGACGCCACCGACCCGGCCGAGGTCACCTCGGTGCCGATCTTCTCCGGCCTGGGGGCCCTCCTGCTGGTCCTGCTCAGCCTGGCCCTGTTCGTGCTCTACGTGCAGTCCACCATGCGGCTGCTGCGGGTGCCGCACGTGATCGACCGGGTCGCGAACGAGTCGGTGGCCGTGATCCTCCAGTACCGGCTGATGCCGCCCGGGGCCCGGCCGCCGGATGTCCCCGAACAGGCCCTCACCCTGCTCCACGAGGGGCGCTCGGGGGTGCTGCGCGACGTCAACATCGGCCGCCTGGTACGGATCGCCCGCAGGCACGGCGTGGTGCTCCATCTCGTGCCCAGGATCGGCGACTTCATCACGCCCGGCACGCCGATCGTCCGGGTGACCGGGGCCGTCGGCCGGCCGCCGCGTCCGCGCCGGATCGCCCTGGCGCTCAACGTCGGCGTCGACCGGACGATGCACCAGGACCTCAGCTTCGGCTTCCGCCAGCTGGTCGACATCGCGATCCGCGCGCTGTCGCCCGCCGTCAACGACCCGACCACCGCGGTGCAGGCGGTCGACCGGATCCACCAGCTGCTCGGGATGCTGGTCCACGAGGCCTTCGGGGACCTCTGCTTCCGCGACCGGGCCGGCGCCGTCCGGCTGGTGGAACCGGTGCCGGACTGGCAGTCCGTGGTCGATCTCGCGTTCACCGAGATCCGGCTCTGCGGCGCCGGTCACCCGCAGGTGACCCGCCGGTTGGTCGCCGCCCTGGACGACCTGCTGCGGGTCAGCCCCGCGGCACGTCGACCCCCCCTCATGGAGCAGCGGATCCTGTTGGAGCGCGCGGTGGCCGCACAGCTGCCCGACCCCGAGGTGCGTACGTTCGCCCTGGTGCCGGACCGGCAGGGCATCGGCTGAGCGGCCCCCAGGGGGCGTCAGGGGGCGGCCCCCCGGAGGGGCGGGCGGGCCCGTTAGCCGGCCACCACCAGGTCGGACGGGTCGGTGTTGGCGCCGCAGAGCAGGACGGCGATCCGCTCGCCGTCCGCACCGTCGGAGCCCGCCGGGCCCGTCACCGCGGCGAGCGCGGTGGCGGCCGCGTGTTCGACGGCGATCCGGCGCTCGTCCCAGAGCGCCTGCCGGGCCTCGACGATGGCGCTGTCCGGCACCAGCACCGTCCGGACACCGTCCTGTCGGGCGGCGTGCACGGCGAGTGCGGTGGCCCGTCGGGCGCCCAGCGAATCCGCCGCGACCGACTCCACCGCGACGTCCACCGGGTGGCCGGCCGCCAGCGCCGCGCCCAACGCCCGGCTGCCCACCGGTTCCACCGCCACCACCCGGACGCCGTGCTCGCGCGCCGCGGCGGCCACCCCGGCGAACAGCCCGCCGCCGCCGACCGACACCACCACGGTGTCCAGGCCGGGCACCCGGGCCAGGATCTCCTCCAGCACCGTACCGGCCCCGGCCGCGATCAGCGGGTGGTCGTACGCGTGCGAGGCGAGGGCGCCGCTGCCCGTCGCGAACTCCTCGCAGGCGGCCAGCGCCTCCGCGTACTCGCGGCCCGCCAGCCGTACCTCGGCCCCGTAGGAGCGCAGCCGGGCCACCTTGACCGGGGGCGCGGTCTCCGGCAGGAACACGGTGGCCCGCACGCCGAGTTCGCGGGCGGCCCAGGCGCAGGCCAGGCCCGCGTTCCCACCCGAGGCGATGGTCACCCCGGCGGGCGGCAGGGTGCCCGCCTCGGTGTGCGCGAGCAGGAAGTTCTGCGCCCCGCGCGCCTTGAAGCTGCCGGTGTGCTGGAGGTACTCCAGGGCCAGCCAGAGCCGCCCCTCGTCGTCCCCGGGCGCCACCGTCACGGGGCGCACCCGCCCCGCGATCCGCCGCCCGGCCGCCTCGACCTCGCCGTACGTCAGGTGCTCCACGCTGCTGTTCCTCTCCGTCCGGGGTGGAAGCCGACGTCCACCTCGCCACCGCCGACGGTACGTCGCGGCGGTCCGCGAGCAGAAGATCACGACCGCTCGGCGGCCGCGGCGCAGGGGTCGGTCCCCGACGGTCGCGACGGCCCGCGGCGCGGGGCCGACCGCGTAGGCTGAACGTCATGCGTTCCGTGATCCTGCCGCCGCCCGTCCGCTAGCGGGCGGCCTACTCCACGAATCCCAGCCCGGCGGCGCCGCTGCCACCGGGCCGGTGGATGCCGCCCGCGCCGACCGCGGACCTCATCCGGCCCACCGTCGTGGAGAACCAACGCATGACCATGCCTGCCACCGTGCCGCTCCGGCACGGCCTGCTGTCCATCTCGGCCGCCGCCGTCGCCTGGGGCGTCGGCGGGGCCGTCGCCGCCCTGCTGCTGCGGACCTCCGGGCTCGGCCCGGTGGCCGTCTGCTTCTGGCGGTTCGCCGTCGCGGCCGGTTGCCTGGCCCTCGCCCCCACCGGTCGGCGCCGCGCCGGCGGGCGCCCCGGTGCCCGCGGCGCGGCCGTCCTCACCGGCCTCGGGCTGGCGGTCAGCCAGTGCGCCTACTTCGGCGCGGTGCAGTACGCCGGTCTCGGCCTCGGCACCCTGATCACCATCGGCGCGGGGCCGGTCCTGACCAGCCTCGGCGCCCATCTGCTGCTCGGCGAGCGGCTCACCCTACGGGCGTCGGCCGCCGTCGCGCTCGCGCTGGGCGGTCTCGCGCTGCTGGTCGCCGCCCCGGCGGCCGGGCCGCGTCCGCTGCTCGGGGTCGGGCTCGCCGTGCTGGCGGGCGCCGGGCAGAGCGGTCTCACCCTCTGGGCGCGTGGCGGCGGTTCGGCCCGGGCGAGCGGTGGCGCCTTCACCACGGGCCTGCTCTGCCTGCTGCCCCTGGCCGCCGTCGAGGGGGTGCTGCCGACGGCGGGCGGTCCGGCGCTGACGGCGGGCGCGCTGCTCTTCCTGGGGACGGTCCCGACCCTGCTCGCCTACCGGTGGTACTTCACCGGTCTGACGGCCGTGCCCGGTGCCACGGCCGCCGTCCTGGTGCTGCTGGAACCGGCGACCGCCGTGCTGATCGCCGTCGTCTGCTTCGGCGAGCCGGTGACCCCGGGGTTGGCGACCGGCTCGGCCCTGCTGCTGGCGGCCATCGCGGTGCTCACCCGCGAGGCCGGCCGGTCGGCGGAGCCCGCGTAGCGGCCCCGCCCGTGCCCTCCTTCGTCACGCCGACGGGGGAGGGTACGGGCGGCCGGTCCTACGGCACCGGCCGCAGGGTCGGCGGACGCGGCGTCAGGGCGCGCAGGACGAGGTCCACCTGGACGCGCGCGGCGCCCGAGCGCAGCAGCGTGGTGGAGATCGCCCGCAACTCCTCGGGACCGGTACAGGCGAGGCGCAGTTCGAGGTCGGCGCCGCCGGCCAGGGTGAACCCGCTCTGGACGGCCGGGAACTCGGCGGCCAGCCGGTCGAAGTCCAGCGGTACCGGGCCGAAGCCGACCCGGACCAGGGCGTGCAAGGGCCGCTCGTCCCCGGTGCGCGCGGCCCCGTCGGTCCGGGCGGCCGGTTCGGGCCGTCGGACCGGTTCGGGGGGCCGGGCGCCGGCGATGAGCCGGAGCGCCGTCACCGGTGCTGGAGCTGAGTCCGGCCGGCCGGTGCGGTGTGCTCGGCGGGTGCGGGGCCCCGGGTGGGCCGGGCGGGCGGCGCCACCAGCTTCGGGTCCAGCACGAGGGCGTCCACGCCGAGCGGCGCCGTGAGCGCCCGCAGTGCCGGCTCGGCGAGTTCGGTGAAGGCCTGGTCCGGTCCGAGGAGCGCGGTCAGCGCCTCGGTGGTGGCGAAGCCCACCGCGCAGCGGCGGCCGTCGCGCAGGCGGAAGAGTCGGAGGGCGGTGGTGGATCCGGTGACGGTGACCGGGACGTGCCAGACGACGCGGGCCATGCGGGTGCTCCCGAAGAGTGGTGGGGCCTGCCGGAATTGCTTACTCCGACGCTAGGGCGGTTTCGGCCTGTCGGTCGCTGTCCTGACGCCGCGTTGACCGAATGCGGTGCTGTGTTGACGGAGTCCTGACGGTCCCCGGGCTTCCGCTTCGTCCGGCCTTCCCTATCCTTCCCTTTCCGGATCATCGTCATGGTAGTTTGCGTGATGATAGGGAAGTCGGAAGGGAGTGAGGCCTGGTGGCGCAGTACTACTCGGTGGAGCAGGTGGCCGAGCTGCTGGGTCTGCACGTGCGCACCGTGCGCGGCTACGTCCGGGACGGCCGCCTCCGGGCGACCAGGATCGGCAAGCAGTACCGGATCGCGGCCCAGGACCTCGCGGCGTTCACCGGAGCCCCCGCGGCCGAGCCGCCGGCGGCTCCGCGCCATGCCGAGGCCTCCACCATCGTGCAGATCGACGCGATCGGGACGGTGGAGGCCGCCCGGCTGGCAAACACCCTGATGGCGGCGGTCGCCGGGCCCCGCGAGGGCAGCCCGCTCCGCGTCCAGACCCTGCACGACGAGCAGCGCGCCACGCTCAAGGTGGTCATCCTCGGCGAGCTGGCCGACACGGCCGAGCTGCTCGTCATCGTCAACGCACTGATCGGGGAGAACAACGATGTCTGAGTCCGCCGTCACCGTCCTGCGCCTGGCCGTCGACGGACCGCCGGTGCGCGACGAGCGGGACGCCACCGACCTGATCGGCGACGCGTTCGGGGCCGGCGCCGCCTGGGTGGTCGTGCCCGTGGAGCGCCTGGCGGAGGACTTCTTCCGGTTGAGCACCAAGGTCGCCGGCGGGATCGCGCAGAAGTTCGCCACCTACCGGGTCGGCCTGGCCGTCATCGGCGACATCTCCCGCCACACCGCGGACAGCGGCGCGCTGCGGGACTTCGTCCGGGAGAGCAACCAGGGCGGCCAGCTGTGGTTCCTGGACGACGAGGCCGCCTTCGACGCCCGGCTCGGCGTCCGGCCGTGACCGCCGTCCGCTCCGCGCCGCTCGCGGTCGAAGCCCTGGTCGGGAGCGCCGCCGTACCCCCCGGCACCGCCCGCGGCGCCGCCGCGGCACCCGCCCGGCGCTCCGCTCCGCTTGCCCGGCGCCCGTCCCGGGACGACGGTGGAGCTGACCGCCGCCGGCCCGCCCGGGCGCCGGAGCGCGCTCCGGGGCGGGGGGAGGTGGAGCGAAGGGGCGAACACGAGATATCTTGACATCAAGACGTTGGAGACGTGAAGCGGAGTACCGATGACTGACTCGACCATCATCTATACGCACACCGACGAGGCGCCGGCCCTGGCAACGTACTCGTTCCTGCCCGTGGTGCAGGCTTACGCCTCGACGGCGGGTGTACGGGTGGAGACCCGCGACATCTCCCTCGCCGGGCGGATCATCGCGAGCTTCCCGGAGCGTCTGGAGGAGGGCCAGCGGATCGAGGACGCCCTCGCCGAGCTGGGCGAGCTCGCCAAGACCCCGAGCGCCAACATCATCAAGCTGCCGAACATCTCGGCCTCCATCCCGCAGCTGAAGGCGGCCGTCGCCGAGCTGCAGGCGCAGGGCTACGCGCTGCCGGACTACCCGGACGACCCGCGGACGGACGAGGACAAGGACGTCCGGGCCCGCTACGACAAGGTCAAGGGCAGCGCGGTCAACCCCGTCCTGCGCGAGGGCAACTCCGACCGCCGCGCCCCCGCGTCGGTCAAGAACTACGCCAAGACGCACCCGCACCGCATGGGCGCCTGGACGGCCGACTCCAAGACCAACGTCGCGACCATGGGCGAGAACGACTTCCGTTCCACCGAGAAGTCCGCCGTGGTCTCCGCCGCGGGTTCGCTGCGCATCGAGCTGGTCGCCGAGGACGGTACCGTCACCGTGCTGCGTCCGTCGGTTCCGGTGCTGGCCGGTGAGGTCGTCGACGCCTCGGTGCTGCGCGTCGCCGAGCTGCGCGCGTTCCTGGCCGCCCAGGTCGCCCGCGCCAAGGACGAGGGCGTGCTGTTCTCGGTGCACCTCAAGGCCACCATGATGAAGGTCTCCGACCCGATCATCTTCGGCCACGTGGTCCGCGCCTTCTTCCCGAAGACCTTCGCCAAGTACGGCGAGGCGCTGGTCGCCGCCGGTCTGAACCCGAACAACGGCCTCGGCGGCATCCTCGCCGGCCTGGAGAAGGTGCCCCACCTGGGCGCGGAGATCCAGGCCTCGTTCGAGGCCGAGCTGGCCGAGGGCCCGGCCCTGGCCATGGTCGACTCCGACAAGGGCATCACCAACCTGCACGTGCCGTCCGACGTCATCGTCGACGCCTCGATGCCGGCCATGATCCGCACCTCCGGCCACATGTGGGGCCCGGACGGCAACGAGGCCGACACCCTGGCCGTGCTGCCGGACAGCAGCTACTCCGGTGTGTACCAGGCCGTCATCGACGACTGCCGCGCCCACGGCGCCCTCGACCCGGCCACCATCGGCTCGGTGCCCAACGTCGGTCTGATGGCCCAGGCCGCCGAGGAGTACGGCAGCCACGACAAGACCTTCGAGATCGCCGCCGCCGGTACCGTCCGGCTCGTCGACGCCGAGGGCGACGTCGTCCTGGAGCAGGCCGTCCAGCCCGGCGACATCTTCCGCGCCTGCCAGACCAAGGACCTGCCGATCCAGGACTGGGTCAAGCTCGCCGTCACCCGCGCCCGCGCCACCGGCGACCCGGCCGTCTTCTGGCTGGACGAGGGCCGCGCGCACGACGCCGTGCTGATCGAGAAGGTCAAGACCTACCTGCCGGAGCACGACACGGCCGGCCTGCAGATCGAGATCAAGACCCCGGTCGAGGCCACCAAGTTCTCGCTGGAGCGCATCCGTCGCGGCGAGAACACCATCTCGGTCACCGGCAACGTGCTTCGCGACTACCTGACCGACCTCTTCCCGATCCTGGAGCTGGGCACCAGCGCCAAGATGCTGTCGGTCGTCCCGCTGATGAACGGCGGCGGCCTGTTCGAGACCGGCGCCGGCGGCTCCGCCCCCAAGCACGTCCAGCAGCTGGTCAAGGAGAACTACCTGCGCTGGGACAGCCTGGGCGAGTTCTTCGCGCTGGCCGCCAGCTTCGAGCACCTGGCCCAGACCGCCGACAACGCCCGCGCCCAGGTGCTGGCCGACACGCTGGACCGCGCCACCGGTACCTTCCTCAACGAGGACAAGTCGCCGAGCCGCCGCCTCGGCGGTATCGACAACCGCGGCAGCCACTTCTACCTCGCCCTGTACTGGGCCCAGGAGCTGGCCCAGCAGACCGCCGACACCGAGCTGGCCCAGGCGTTCGCCGGTCTGGCCAAGGTGCTGGCCGAGCAGGAGCAGGCCATCGTCGAGGAGCTCGTCGCCGTGCAGGGCTCGCCGGTCGACATCGGCGGCTACTACCAGCCCGACCCGGCCAAGGCCGCGGCCGTGATGCGCCCGTCGAAGACCTTCAACGAGGCGCTGGCCAACCTCGGCTGACCGTAGCCGGGACGGTGCCGGCGGCACGCCGGCACCGAGCCGTCCGGAGAGGCCCCCGGGTCCGCGCACGCGGACCCCGGGGGCGCGCCGGCACCCGTGG
>NZ_JBHYYB010000183.1:0-9476 GCF_042752535.1 Kitasatospora sp. NPDC059327
TCCCCTCAGGAACCGACTCGATCCGGTGATCCGTCAGCGAGCTCATCAGTGACTCCCTTGATCAGGGTGTCCACCGAAATTCTGATACTCCCGCACGGGAGGACGGCCGCCGCGCATCGGCACCGCAGAGGATGTGAACAGGCCTTGGAAGCCACGGAGTTGACCGCCGGATCACGCGCCGGCATCCCGACGACGGCCCCCATGGCCGGCCGGACGCGGGGCCGGCCGCTACCTCCTCGGGGCTCGGGTGTCCGACAGGAGGACCAGGGTGGACGTCGGTGCGGTGCCGGGAGGCGGCGGCGGGGTGCGGAGCAGCCCCGGCGTCCCGCTTCGGCGGTAGGGCTGGGTCGGTTGGGGGTCCTTGGCGTCCTGGGTGGGCCGCGGTGTCTCGCACTGTTCGGCGCCGGTGAAGGTCTGGGCGAGCAGGGAGCTGGCGTTGACGGTGGACGGGCTGTCCACCGTGATGTTCTCCACGGTGCTGCTTCCGGCGTCGTCGTCGACGTGCAGGACACCGTTGGTGCGCACCATGGCGTTATGCGCGGAGAGGACCAGGATGTCCTTCGGCTTGAGGGTGATCTTGTACGTCATCTTCTCGGAGGAGGTCTCCGCGAGCTCGGTTCCGGCGGTGAGCCGGAAGGCGGCCTCGAAGGCGCTCTTGACGCCGACGTGCAGTTCGTCCCTGGCGAAGACGGTGCCGGTGGCCTGGGTGGTGGTCGACAGCTGGTTCTGGGCTTCCTTGGCGACCTGGTTCTGTGCGGTGTTGGTCACGGCGGCCGAGGCCTGGGTCTGTGACTGGGCGGAGCTGGTGAACTCGCTGTTGGGGCCGGTGTCCTTGGGCGCGGTGTGAAAGGTGTTGCCGCTGCTGTTGGTCTGCGTGCCGGTGACCGTCTCGGCGACCTCGGTGGTGGCGGTGGAGGTGTTGGTGGTGGTCTCAGTGGTCTGCTGGGTGACCGATTCCTGCTTCTCGGCCGTGACGGTGACCTCGGTGGTGTTGTCGACGGTCCCCTCGATGGTGGCCCTTCCCGAGATCTCGCCCTCGATGTTGTCGGTGATACCGGAGGTGAGGGTGACCTCGCGCTCGACGGCCATGTCCTCGTTGGTGCAGTTGACGACCGCGCTGCCGACGTTGGTGACGGCGGTGACGTACTCCGTCGGCCCCGCGGTGACGCGGAAGTCGCAGCCGCTGCGGCGGCAGGCGCGCAGCGCGTCCCGCACGGGGATGCTCTGGCCGTTGCGGAACGCCTTGGCGGCGGTCGGCCCGCCCGGCGCGCCGACGGCCGGTGCGGCGAAGGCCGGTGCGGCGAGGGCGGGCAGCGCGGTGGTGACCGTCAGTGCCAGGGTGAGGGCACCCGCGCGGGCGGCGGTGGCCCGGCGCGTACGGGGGCCGGTGGGAGCGGGGGTGTTGCTCGGGCGGTGCACGGGCTCTCTCCTCTGAAGCGCGGCGCGAACGGTCGGGTCGTGGGCAGCAGGACGGTCCCGGGGTTCACCGCCGGGAGGGGGACAGCTCGGTGAGCCGGGTGTCCCGGTTCTGCGGCGCGGCCGGGACGCGCAGCAGGCCGGCCGGCTCCGGAGCTCCGCGGAGCGGTCCGTCGGCGGTCAGCGAGCGGGTGCCGCCGTTGTCGGGGGTGACCTTGAGCGGGCGCTCGGTCAGGCAGTGCTTCTTCTCGTCCTGGGTGAGCGGGCCGGTGCGTTCGTAGACGCGGTCGGGTACCTTGCCGGACGGAAAGTCGAACATCGCGTCGATGGTGATCCCGCCGGGGCCGCGAAAGAGCCCCTCGATACGCTCGCGGGCCGGCTGCACCTCGATCCAACTGGCCTCTCCGGGCTGGACGGCCTGCTCCACCTGCTTGGTGGTGGAACGGGAGGCGATCATCGGGTTGGTGGTGTTGGCCGGGCCGGAGTTGCCCTCGTTGCGCTGGAACCCGGCGGCGACCTGCCTGAACATGTGGGGGTTCGCCGACGGCATACCGGCGTCGTCCTCGCCGGAGTTGGCCGGGTTCTGGTCGACGGAGTTGGCGTTCCTGACCCGGCCGGCCTCCTGACTGATGCTGTCGAAGCCCTCCTCGGCCCAGGTGACGGTGCGCCGGTCCACCACCTGGTTGCGGGTGCAGTTGAGGTAGGCGTAGTCCAGGATCCGGTTGCTCCCGTAGAACTGGTAGCTGTACCGGGGGTCGACGGTGAACCGGCAGGCGTTGGCCGCCGCCCGGCAGTTCTGGGCGGCCGAGGCCAGGGAGATCTCGTCGATGCCGTTGTAGGCGCTCCACGGCAGCTTGTTCTGTTCGATCCGGTGGTCGATGAAGGCGGCCTGCTCCTCCGCGGAGACGGCGGTGAGCAGCGGGCCGCAGTTGACGTCCGGCGAAGGGTTGTCCTCCAGTGACTCGAAGACGATCAGCGGATTGTCCTCGGCGGCGGTGAACTCGAACACCCTGGGGGCCGCTGACCAGGCTCCGGCGCCGACGGCTCCGACCGCCTTGGTGTAGCCGAGGGTGGTGTAGTCCTGGGTGTACTGCACGGTGCGGACGATCTCGCCGGCCGCCTTGGCCGGGTCACCGGCGGCGTCGTACGCCGTCTCGCGGTACGCGCTGACCCGGTACTTCTGACCGCCCGCCACCTCCGCCGGGCTGCACGAGCCGAGGGTGGAGGCGGAGTCGGAGAACCGGACCCGTACCTGGGCGCCCGCGTTCACGTTCCACAGGCGTTGTCGCAGCTTTCCGGGGCCGTCCGAGTTCAGCGACACCGCCTGGAGCCGTCTGGGATGGTTGGCGAGGGCTGCCGAGAAGACCTGGAGCCGGGTCGGGTTCGCCCCGTACCAGCCCGTCGGCACCGTCGCGGTCGGGTTGGTGGCGGAGGCGACCTGCGGGGCGGCGAACTCGGAGTTCTCGACCGCGACGGGCGTCCAGGGGTCCTCGGCGGCGGCGGGCGTCGGGGCGAATGCCAGGGAGAGGGCGACGGCTCCGCCGAGTACGTACGAGGCGGGGGTCCTGATCGGTCTGATCGGCACGGGTTCCTAATTCGTGAGTAGGTGGTTCCAGTCGGCCCGTCAGGGCCGGTGGACTGCTTGGGGGTGGAGAGGCCGGTTCTCGTCAGGTTTTCCAGGCCTGGTGCGAGGCCGGTCGGCCCACGCGGGGAGGGTTCGTGGTGGTTGAGTGGGTGCCGGGCTGACCCCTGTGGGTTCCTGGCCCGGCGAGGCCTTACGGAAGAACGGTGGCGCCCGGCGCTCTCGGGCCACCGCGAACCAGCCAGGGCGGTTCGGACGTTGAAGGTCGCGGTGTGAGCCCTCCGCAGGGCGACCTCTTCGCTTCCTCCCGAGCCGTCGAGCCCTGTCGAAGATGGAGGCCCCTGCGGCGCGCTGGTGCCGCGAACGGCTTGTGAGATGGCGGACCGATCGAGTCCTGGAATTAGGTCGCCGCGTGGCCCGCACAGGCTCACCACCTGCGCGAACAGCAACAGAACGGAGATGAATGTGACGGTGTTCTGCGGCATCGACTGGGCCGAGAACCACCATGACGTCGCCCTGGTCGACGAGGCGGGCACCCTGCTCGCCAAGCGCCGCATCAGCGACGACGCGGCCGGCTACCGGCTGCTGCTGGACCTGCTCGCCGAGCACGGCGACAGCCCCGAGGGGCCGATACCGGTGGCCATCGAGACCGGCCGAGGCCTGCTGGTCGCCGCCCTGCGCACGGGCAAGCGGCCCATATACGCGGTCAACCCGCTGGCCGCCACCCGCTACCGCGACCGGCACAGCGTCTCCCGCAAGAAGTCCGACCCCGGCGACGCCCTGGTCCTGGCGAACATCCTGCGCACCGACATGCATGCCCACCGGCCACTGCCCGCCGACTCCGACCAGGCTCGCGCCATCGCGGTCCTCGCCCGCGCCCAGCAGGACGCGGTCTGGAACCGCCAGCAGCTCGTCAACCAGGTCCGCTCGCTGCTGCGCGAGTACTACCCGGCCGCCCTGGACGCCTTCCTCGGCAAGCAGTACGGCCTGGCCCGAGCCGAGGCCCGCGCCGTTCTGGCCACGGCATCGACACCGGCCAGGGCGGCGCGGCTGAGCCTGGTCCAGCTGCGGTCCGCCCTCAAACGGGCCGGCCGCCAGCGGGGCATCGACGCCGAGGCCGAGCGCCTGCGCGAGGTCTTCCGCGGCGACTACGCTCGCCAGCCGATCGCCGTCGAGGAGGCAATGGGCTACCAGCTCATCGCACTCATCGGCCAGTTGGATGCGGCCTGCATCGCGGCCGACGGACTCGCCGAGGCGGTCGAGGCCCATTTTCGCCAGCACCCGGACGCTGAGATCATCCTGAGCTTTCCCGGCCTCGGGGTCCAGCTCGGTGCCCGGGTGCTCGCCGAGATCGGAGACGACCGCGAACGCTTCACCGACGCCCGTGGGCTCAAGGCCTACGCCGGCTCGGCCCCGATCACCCGCGCCTCCGGCAAGAAACGCTACGTCGGACGCCGCTTCATCAAGAACAACCGGCTCATCACAGCGGGCTTCCTCTGGGCCTTCTCCGCACTCAAGGCCTCGCCCGGAGCTGATTCGCACTACCGGCGAAGGCGCGAGGGCGGCGACTGGCACGCCCAGGCACAGCGGCACCTGTTCAATCGCCTGATCGGCCAGCTCTACCACTGCCTGCAGACCAGGCAGCTCTTCGACGAACAACACGCCTTCACCTCCTTCTCAACCGATCTGGCTGTCGCGGCTTGACTTGTTAGGCACGTGAGATGTCTTCCGGTGGGGGCTCGGTGGGTCCGCACCGCGTGTTCCGGCGCGCCGCGGCGGGCACGCGCGGCAGACCGGGCTGGCCCGACGGGGGCGACGGGTCACGGGGTGGGCAGCGGGGTGAGTGTTCCGCCCGGAGTGGGACGGGTCTGCTCACCGTCCTGGTCGGACAGGCCGGGGCGGCAGTTCCAGGTCCTCGGGTCGTACTCGTACTGGTCGGGCCGGTAGGCGCCGGTGTGCTGGGCGGAGATCGCGCACATCTGGCCGGCCGCGGTCTTCGGATCGGAGTACCGGTCCTTGTTGACGATGCTGTTCACCAGGGCCGAGGTGGACGCCGTGTCCTGCTTGGTGGCCGTGCCGTCGGTGGCGTACTTCGCCACACACGGGGCGCTGCCGGGCGGGCAGGCGTCGATGGCCTGCTGGTTGGCGGTCTGGGCGGTACAGCCGTCCGGCAGCGAGCCGTCCACGAAGGGCACGCACGCGTCGGAGTCGGCGACCGGCGGCTTGTCCCCGGAGGGGATCGCGGGCCGCTCCGGCGCGGGAGTGCCCGCCGTGGGGACGGCCGGCGCGGGGGTGTCGGTCGGCGCGCTGTCCTGGTCGACGCGGACGTTGGAGACCAGTGCGCCGAGGGCGCCGGTCTCCAGTGAGGTGAATCGCAGGATCGGGTTGTCGCCGCTCGCGGTGAACCGGTAGGTGTTGGTGTTCCGCCAGGGCGTGCCGACCGTCGTCCCGGAGAGGGTGGTGAACTCCTTGGCAGTGCCGCCGGTGGCGCTCACCTCGTACCGCCGCTGAGCGGTGTTGCCTTCGTACCGGTTCGGTGAATCGTCCCACCGCAGGGTGATGACGGCACCGCTCCTGATGTTCTGCAGGGTCTGCGTGAGGTACCCGGCGGCTCCGTCGTTGAGGTCGAACGCCTGGTAATAGGAGGGGTGTTTGGCCAGGCCGGTGGAGTACAGGTCGCCGCGGCCCTCCCAGAAGGCCGGCGCGGCGCCGCCGGCGAGGCCGTCCTTCGGGGCCTGCGGTTGGGCCATCGTCCCGTTCACGGCGGTCGGCTGTCCTTCTGCCGCCGAAGCGGCCGGGCCCGCCCCGACCAGGGCGAGCAGGGCGACCGCCCCGGCGACGGCGAGTCTGACGGCCGGGGTCCCCGGTCGATGGCGCGGCTTGCCGGTGGTGCGGACCCGCATGGCTCTCCTAGATGATCGACAGAACAGACAGTCCCTTCATACGACATAGGTGACGCGCGATCAGGCGCCGCTCCCTACGGATCACCACGCGGGGACTTCTCTCACCCCGACCGCCTAACTCCCCCGCCGCGGAGGTGCCGTCCGGGACCACGAGGGCGGCGCGGGTGCGGGCGGTGGGATTCGCGTCCGCCACCTGGCGGGAGGCCCGGTCGGACAGCCGGGTGGTGACGCGTCGACGGTCACGGCGATGCCGCCGCAGTCGAGCGAAGGACGGCGTGGATGGCCACCCGTAGACGCAGCCTCATCGGCTCGTCCAGTCGCAGCGGTTCAAGCCCCACTGCTGGGCGATCAGGTCCCACTTGATCGCGCGGGTCAGCGAGCCGCCGAGTGCCGGCCAGCCGGGCGGGTCGTCGTCGGGGCGGTACAGCCCGATGCTGCCGATGTTCTTCAACCGGGGCAGCAGCCGGAAGTTCAGCAGCTCGGTGAAGGCGAAGCCGACCACCGAGGCGCCGTGGGTGTCCACGTAGTTCGACTCGATCTCGGCGTCCGTGCAGTGCCGCAGCAGGCCCTCGATCATCGCCGCGACCTCGGACGACGAGCAGGACTTGAGCTGGCTGTAGATACAGACGTTCCTCCGCTCGACGTGCCAGTAGATCATCACGCCGTCGCCGCCGTAACGGGCGTGGTGCTCCGTCATGAAGGTCGAGGACCAGGAGCCGAACTTCTTGCTGTCGGACGCGCAGGCCGTGCCTCGTCCCCGCCATTGGATGTGGCGGGTGCCGAAGGTGGTGTACACCAGCCGGGTGACGGCGGCGCGCAGGTTGTCGACGGTGATGAAGTGTCGGCGCACGTGCCGTAGCGCGGCCTCGCTACCCGCCGTGTTCGCCGGTAGCCACAATGGCGCGGATGCCCATGTTCGTCCCGAGCGCGAACAGCGCCAGCAGCAGCCGGCGCTGGAGGGTGGCGCGGTCGATGCGCTCGTAGGCGGCCGCCGAGGAGAACTCGTCGGTGAAGCCGGTCAGGAAGTCGGCGTTCTTCAGCACGTCCAGGAGATCGAGCACGCCCCAGCGGCGGATCACCTCGTCCTTGAGCGCCTGCAGGCCGGTCGGCTCCGGCAGCGGTTCCAGCTTCGGCACGGTGATCCACGGGTCACCGTGCCGCGTGGTCACCTTCACCACGCCCGCCGAGCCGTCCGCCAGGGCCAGCGACAGCCGGTCCAGGCCGGCGGTCAGCCGCTTCTTCAGGCCGGTGATGAACTCCTGCGGGTCCATCGGCTGGCGGATCGCCGCGTAGTGCACGGTGCGGGTGGTCTCGAAGTCACCGGGCAGGTCGTCCTCCGGGTTGCGCCACCGCGTCGCGCCTTCGACGTGGATCTCGCGGCGCCGGATCGCGTGCCGCAGCGTCTTCTCCCCGACCACCGGGTACAGGGCCCGCCGCACGATCTCGTCCGGCGGGCCGATCGCCGCGTCGGCGAGCCTGAAGAGAATGCCCTCCTTGCTGCGGACCCTCCTCGGGGGGCCTGGTCTACTCGACGAACACCCACAGGTTCACAGTCCGGTCCGGGTGCAGCATTTCCCAGCATCCGGCATATCCCGTGTATCCCTTGGTGCCGTAGTCGGTCACGAGGCCGATGCTCTTCCAGGCCGTCCATCCGTGGTCCAAGTTCTCGACATTGACCAGCATGTACCTCTTGTCCGGAGATTCGTAGATGGGGAAGAGGCACCACCAGAGGCTGCCCGCGGTGTCGCCTCGGTCGTTCTCCCCGTTCGGCCCGAAGGCGCAGACCTCGCGGGAGTGGCCCTGCCTCGGCGCGAGGTACGAACCGTCGTAGTAGCCGCCACCGGTACCTCTGATCTTGAAACACGGGACGTTGTTGATGTATCCGCCGGCGTCGATGGCGTCCCACAGTGTGGAGTACGTCAGTTCGACGATTTCGAAATGCTTGGTGGAGTCGCCGGCTTCCGGGACGTGCCAGCACTCAAGATGGCCGTTGCGAAGGGTCATCGACCACTCGATCTTGTCCTCCCAGAGGTCGAGGACGATGCGGAACGGGGACGACGCGAGATAGTCGACCACCTTGGCCTTCGGGTCCTCGCCGGCACAGCCCATGCCGTAATAGGTGGCCAAGAGGGCCATGACGGCGAATTCGCTGTGCTCCTTCGTCACCAGGTCCGTGATCGAGCTCAGTACGTCCTCGCACGAAAGCCCGTTCGGATTCGAGCGGTTCGCAATCGGCTGGGGATCGTGCACGAGGGTGTCTGCGGGCATGGGCATGGGAGGTCTCCGTGTCCGTTCTGCGGGGGAAGGCAGGCATGAGATCGATCCGTATACGGAGAGTATGGCCGAACCGGACCTGCCGAAGGGGCGGATTAGCCTGGACGGCCGTGTGCCGTTCACTCGTCCGAACGCCCTCTGCCCAGTGACCGCTCCGAGGTGGACCGAAGCCGCCAAGCGTTGTCTTCTCCGCAAGTGCTGCCAGGAGCCCGATCCGTAACCGATTCCAGGGACCAGCGACCGATTTCCGTCTCAGCACGGCCCGACAGGCCATAGAGCAGCAGCGTGGCATAGAGCCGTTGCCGCCGGACGGGACTGGACCGAGTACCTCGCAGCGGGAGTCGAGAACGATGCTCACAAGCAGCCGATGGAGGGGAATAGTGCACGGTCGGAACAACCCAGCATCCCGCCCGACCCCCACGGCCGGATCACCAGTGCCCGCTTTCGCCGCATCCTCGCCTGGCACATCGCCCGCCTCCCCGGCGGCCTGGTCCTGTGCCACTACAAACCCGCCCAGGCCCTGTGCCACCGCGACCGCCCCGAACAAGGCCCCCGTCTCGACCACTGCCGGCCGACCTGCACCAACATCGCCCGCACCGACCACCACGCCGCCCAGCTGCGCCGCCGCGCCGAGCTCCTCGACCGCCAGGCCGACCACGCACCCGCGCCCGTCGCCGAGCGCCCGCGCGCCAGCGCCCAACGGCTGGCCGCCCCCGCCGACCACCACGACCGCACCCGTACCACCCACCAGGACCCGGCATGAGCCCGCCCATGACGAACGAGCGCGCATCCGCGCCGCCATGGACCGCATCCTCACCGACACCGCGGTGCACTCCACCGGCGCGCTGACCGTCGTCGCCCTCGCCCAGGAAGCCGGCGTCCCCCGCAACACCCTCACCCAGCGCCATCCGGACCTGAAGAACGAGTTCTGCACACGGATCGCCGAACGCGCACCGTCCCGGACACCGAAGGCCGCCTGCGCGCCACGATCGCCAGGCTCAAGACCACGATCGCCAACAAGAACAAGGAGGTCGCCCGGCTCCGTACCGACCGTATCGCCCTCCTGCGGGCCGTCAACCAGCTCACCCTGGAGAACCAGCAACTACGCGGACAACCGAACGACACGACCGTGATCCCCTTTCCAAGACCTCCCCGCTCCCGAACCTGAGCCACGAAAGGCGCGCCGTGCCGGCCCGCGGCAACCAGGACGGGTCTATCAGGATTTCGGTGTACGGCACCCGTTTGGGCTAGGTGTTGATCTTGCTGTGGGTGTGGGCCGGTTGGCTCACACCCGTCCGGCT
>NZ_JBHYYB010000184.1:0-9468 GCF_042752535.1 Kitasatospora sp. NPDC059327
TGTGGGTGGGGACGGTGCTTGGCCCGTCTGGTCAAGGGGCTCGACGGCCCTGGCCCGCATCAGGGCTCCGCACCGTCCCCGGGTGCCCATTAGGCCCGTATGCGCCGGGACCTGGGCCTGCTGCGGCCCGGCGACGAAGTCGCCGTCGACCTGCGCACGCTGACGACCCACCGCACCGACCTGGTCTGCGACCGCACCCGCCAGATCAACCGGCTCCGGGCTCAACTGCTGGAGATCTTCCCGGCGTTGGAGCGGGCACTGGAGCTGACCAACAAGGGCCCGGTGGTCCTGCTGACGGGTCACCAGACGCCTGCGGCCATCCGCCGAAGTGGGGCGAAGCGCATCGAGACGTGGCTGCGCAACCGCAAAGTTCGCAGCGCGGCCGGACTCGCCGCGACTGCGGTCGAGGCGGCCGAAACCCAGCACACAGCCCTGCCGGGGGAGAAACTGGCCGCCTCCATGGTGGCCCGCCTCGCGAAGGGGGTGATGGCCCTCGATGAGGAGATCGCGGAGATCGACGCCCTGATCGAGGCCCGGCTTCGCGAGCACCCGCACGCCGAGGTGATCCTCAGCCTGCCCGGCATGGGCAAGCAGCTGGGTGCCATGTTCCTCGCCGCGACCGGCGGCGACATGGACGCCTTCGGCAGCGCGGATCGGCTTGCCGGATACGCCGGCCTGGCACCGGCCCCACGCGACTCCGGCCGCGTCAGCGGCAACCTCCGCCGGCCCCGCCGCTTCCATCGCGGCCTGCTCAACGCGATGTACCTCTCCGCGCTCTCCAGCCTCAAGAACTGCCCGGCCTCGAAGGCGTACTACCAACGCAAACGCGCCGAGGGGAAGGGCCACAAGCAGGCGCTGCTGGCGCTCGCGCGTCGCCGCGTCAATGTCCTGTGGGCCATGATCCGTGACGGAGCGTGCTACCAAGCCGCACCACCTGCTATGGCGACGGCTTGACATCAGCATTGGGAAGCCTTTCGCTACGCGGCGGTGGTGGCGGCGGTGGGGAGCGGGACGTGGACCCTGTGGGGCTGGTCGGCGGCGTGGGCGAGGTCGAGCCATGCGGTGAGGGTGGAGCCGTAGGTGCGGCGAAGGTGGTGCTGTTCCTGTTCGGTCAGTCCGTCGTAGTAGGCGCGCAGGAGGGAGGGGTAGTCGGTGCCGAAGTGGGTGGCGAAGAAGGCGTTGTCGACGAGGTAGAGCTGTACGGGGGTGCCGCCGCGGCGGGCGCGGCCGGCGAGTTGGATCATGTCGACGAGGATTCCGGCGAGGATTTCGATCTTGAGAAACTGGGGGAGCCGGGAGAGCATCGGGCTGGCGGCCAGCAGTTGGTACATGCGTTTGTGGGCGGCACGGCTCTGCTGGGCGAGCATGCGGGCGGGGTCCGGCCCGGCGCGGCCTGCGTTGATTCCGGCGGCGCCGAGGCTGGCGTACATCGCGGTCGGTGAGTGCAGGTCGGCGGGCGGGCGGGTGGCGACCCAGACGGAGGCGAGGGCGGATTGGTCGCTTCCGGGGATGAGGATGTTCAGGGCCCTGGCGACCAGGCGCATCGGCGCGCAGACCACCTTGACCTCGGGGTGGGTGAAGGGGAGGTCTTCGAGCTGGTCGACGGTGATCATGACGATGCCGGCGGGGACGGCGACTCCGCCCGGCGGCCCGTCTTTCGGGATGACCACGGCGATCCACGACGGGTCGGGGATCGTGGAGACGATGCCGGCGGCGAGGAGCATGGCCTGGCTGTAGGCGTTGGAGACCACCAGTGCGCGGGCCCGGTCAGGTTCGCGGTTGTCCAGCTCGCGCAGGTGCTCGGAGAGGCGGTCCGTCCACAGGCGCGCGCCGAGGTCGCGGAGTTTGGCGGGTTTGTCGGCCTGGTCCTGGCCGCCGATGGCGATGGGGTTCCAACCACCAGCGGTGTCGGAGACGTTGCCTGGGCGGGCGGTGACCGCTCCGGGGGTCGCGTCCGTCATCACGTAGGCCGGCAGGGTGTGCAGGTGCTCCTTGGCCGCGCCGGGGAAGTAGGCGGTCGCGGACAGCGCGAGCACACTGCGTTCGACGCCGGCGGTGGCCAGGGCGATGGTGCCGCCGAGCTGGATGGTGCTGGTGTGCGGGTCACCGCTGAGTGCCTGCACGGCGAGGCGGCCGCCGCCGCGCTGGTCCTTCTCCACCTTGAAGCCGATCAGCTGGTAGCCCAGCGGCCCGAACGGCAGGGCTGGGTTGTTGGTGAAGGTTCCCAGGGCTTGAGCCAGGTCGCGGCCGGCGGTCATCTGCTCGCGGCGCCCCATGCCCGCCAGTGCAGCCTTGAGGTGGCGCAGTCCCTGGTGCAGGCTGCCCAGCCAGGAACGGACCAGCAGCGCGTTGGTGATTTCGAGGCGTTGGTGCTTGGGGATCCCCAGCTTGCCCAAGGCCGCGTCGATCTCGGTTTTCACCGGGGGCAGGGCGTCGTGGTTGGCGTTGCGGCTGACCGCCTTGTCCAGAAGCGCCGCAAGGTCGGCGTAGGCGGCGGGGGGTGGGTTCTTCTTCCTTTTCTTGCGGTCGGGGAAGATCCTGCGGAACTCCCGGTAGACGTCGTCGTCGATCGGCTGGGTGATGTCGACGTGCAGCAGCTTGTCGAGCAGCCAGCGGTCCCACGCGCCGGGGACGTGCCAGCCGGAGTTCAGCCGCTCGTCGTCATCGTGCTCGGCGGGGTCCAGCCACAGGTCACCTTCCAGGACGTAGTTGAGGAACTGCTCTCCCAGGCTGCGGGTCTTGAACAGGACGGGCACCAGGCGCCGGTCGCTGGCCGCGTCCAGGCGTTGGCGCTGCCGGTCGACTTCCACCAGCAGCGACGAGCCGTAGGATCCGCGGCTGGCCAGGGTGAACTCGTGAGAGCCCATCTCGCACCAGGTCTGCTGCATCCGGTCAACCTCGTCGACCATCAGCACCGAGCAGCGGCGCATCAGGAACTCCAGGAGGCTGATGCGGCCCAGTACGCCCTGGTCCGTCTCCACCGGGACCGACACCACCCCGCCCAGCAGGTTGTGGTGGTTGGTGACGATCACGTCCGCGGTCACGGCTTCGCGCAGCAGGGCGTACTTGCCGCACACGCCAAGGCGCGGGCAGACGGACGTGCTTCCCAGCTCCTCGCTCTCGCCCGCCTCAAGGGCCGGCCGCAGGGACAGGCACGGCTCGGACCCGCGCTCCACCTGCTCGCCGGCGGCGAGCCAGCCGGAGAGCTCGCAGCCGTAGGCCAGTTCCTCGAACCGCTCCTGGCGGCCTTGGACGAGGGCGCGCCCGGCCTGTTCGGCCAGCCGGCGACCGGATACCAGCGGGACGACCTTCAGTGTGGGGTGGGCGGCGGCGAACTCCGCCGCAGTCCGGCAGACGAGGTCGTCGTCCTGCCGGATCTGTTCGGCGAGGGTGTGCTGTGCGAGCTCTTCCTCGGCCTCGTTCATGTGCTCGGCGTTGCTCAGGCTCTCGTGGATCTGTCCGACGACGACCGCCACCGGTCCGGTCCGGTGCCGGGCCAGGAGCGGCGCGGCGGCCCGGAGCAGGACGGACTTCCCCACGCCGGTCGGCGCGTTGACGACCGTCGCCTTGCCTGCCGGCATCCGCAACCGGGTGGCCTCGCGGCCCTCGGTGTCGAGCAGCCGGCCGAAGAAGCGGCCCATCAGCCCTGGTTTCCAGGCGTTGCGCTCGCTGGCGGCCGCCTGCCGTCCCACCGCCCTGAGCACATGGCGGCGCGAGAGGACGGCCTCTTCCCGGTACGGGGCGGTGCGCACGCGCAGCGGCGCGATACCGGCTTCGCCTTCCCCGTCCGGGATCGTGACGACGGAGTCCTTGCCGAACAGCCAGTTCCCGGCGGTGGCCACGGGCTGGGGGCCACGGCTGCCGTAGTGGATCTCCTCGGCCTCTCGCAGCAGGCCCCGTACAAGCAGCAGCGGCTGCTGGGCGTGGGTGGCCAGCAGGTACTCCGCCTTGCGGTGCGCGACACCGGGCGGCAGTTGGTACAGGCTGTCCGAAAGGGAGGCCCACCAGCGCGCCAGCTGGTGGAACTCCTTGCTGTCGGCGAGCTCGGGAGGGCGCACGTGCCAGAACCTCCCGGCCATCTCCCGCACCCGGCGGGGCACCTTGGGCCACCTCTCCCACAAGTCGGGGCGGGCGGCGGCGAAGACGTGTGCCTGGTCGAGGGGCACGACCCGCCGCCCCGCAGTGTCGTTGAACCCGAAGTACTCGTCCGCCAGCGCCAGCGCGATGGACAGCGCCAGCTTCCGAAGCGCCCACTCCTCCTCGTCCTTGTCACTCACCGCGTCCCCCGGCAGCCCGCTTGACCTGGTCGACAATGCGCGTGAGCGTGAGCACCTTGATGCGCCGCTCCGCCAACTTCTGCTTGAGGTAATGCACCTCGTGGGCCTGGTGGTCGGGCACCACGATGTACACGGTGCGGCGCTTGGGCTCACGCTCCAGCAGCGCCTGGGCGAGCCCTTCGGCGGACGCCCAGTCCTTGGCATCCACCCACCACATGCGGGCTGGCCGGCCCGGCGCCGTGACCGTGATCCTCAAGTCGTACTCGTCGGGGCGCAGTTCACCCGGCCACATCTCCACCTCCACGTGCGCCCGGCCCTGCAACCGGTCACGCAGCTCGAGCTCCAGCAGGGTGGGCAGTGCCCCGTAGCGCCACACCGGACGGCTGAGTGCCAGATGGTCCGCACTGGCAGGAAGACCTGTGACACTGGGCGACGCCTTGCCCGTGCCCACCAGAAGCGGAGCCATCCCATGCCGGCCCGCCTCGCAGGAGAGGCGGTAGTGCACGCCCCGGGGCCGGTGTGCCTCGCAGCGCACCTCGACATCCTGGCCGGTGCGTGCAACCCTCATCGGCCAGCGGCACTTCGGGCACGGGTACCACCAGCCCTCCAGTTGGCACCACGGCCAGTCGCTGACCGGCTCGAAGAAGTCGAAGCGCATCCACAACCGGTCCCAGGTACGGCGCAGCGTCCGGAGCGGGCCGGCCGGGTGCTCGGCCAGCAGGGCTCTCGCCTGCCGGTACTCCTGCGGCTCAAGCCTGCGCATCACTTCGAACAGGCGCCGCTCCTCATGCTCCGCCCTGATACGGGGCCAGGACCAGTGGCGCTCCAGCGCGGCCTGCGGGACGAGATGCTCTCGGCACAGGTCCTCCAGGGCGTCACGCGCCAGTCCGTCCCCGTCCAGCAGGCGCAACTCGCCGAAGCCGTCTTCGACTTCGCCTGGCGGCAGGAGCCGATCGAGCGGGCCTCGCAGACCTCGGCGGAACTCGCGCATGCCCAACCGGGCTGCCCGGTCCGCCGGATGACAGGCGCGTAGCACTCCAAGGCAGTCCATCAGCACCGCCGACTGGTCCGCAGGTGTCAGCGCGCTGTTCGCCTCGGCTGACACGGCGAGGCAGCAGGCGGTCAGCGCCTGCTCGCGGCGAAGGCGCGGGCCGTCGTGTTCTCTCAACGCCACACGCATAAGATGGCACACGAACAAGATGTCGGGAAACTAGAGTTCTTTTGTGCACACACATTCCACCCGGACGGCCGACCACCCGCGCCTGTCACGCCCCTCGGCGGTCACCGACCGCCCGTGGCTGTGGGCCTCCGCACCCGGCTTCTGCTTCCCACTGCGCGAAGCACCCGCCACCCCGCATGGAAAGTGGCTCTGGTTCCTGCCCGTCCGCGCGCTCGACGCCGGCTGGCGCCTCGTCCAAGAGGCAGTGGAGGACGGAAAGCTCGGCCCAGGGGCCAAGGCCGCCACCCTCGGCAATCCCTTCGGCGGCGACCCCACCCGCCGCCCCGTCATCGTCTACACCGCCGACTGCACCGACGAAGACGACGTCACGCGGGTGCTGGCCACCCTGCGCGCCCTCGGCGTCAACGACGCACTCCCCTACAAGACCGACGAGGCCACCGCGCTCGGCGAGTACGGCGACCGAACCAGCCTGTACACCAGCCCTGCCGGCACTACCAAGGTCGTACGCCGCACCCCGCGGTACACAGCACCGGCCTGATCAACCACAGGCCCACGGGACCCGAACCGCCGGCTTCGTACTGCCCCTGAGGTGCCCGAAGGCGAGCCGGACAGCTGCGGGGGCATGGCTCCACGACCGAGCGGGACGCGGATCGCCTCCAGAATCCCGGGGCTGCGCCTCGCTACCCGCTGCCCGGAAGCGCAGCCCAAGGCACAGATCTCCAACAGCCAGCAGGCCGCGCCCACCGAGTTCGGGCTTGACTGGCACCAGCCAAGAAGTGGGGTGCGGCGGCAGTAGCGCCGGGGGCCGTCGAGGGAGCAGAAGGCGGTCAGGGCCGGCAGGTTGAGCCGTCGGTGGCCAGGGCTCGCAGTTCGTGCCGCAGTTGGGTGCTCTGCCGGCGCAGGTCGCTCAGCGGGGGCCCGGCCGGATCATCAGCCAGGTCAAGGCCGCGGTCGGTGTTGGTGGCCTGTCGCAGTGCCTCGATGACCTGCGATTGGTCGTTGGGTGCGGCGTGGGTGAGCATTCCCAGCCGACGGGCTTGCTCCCACAGTGGAGCGAGTGCACGGCGGGTCGCCGATTCGGCCCGCACGGCATCGGCGTAGGCCTCGTGTGCCTCTTCCGCTTCCCTGTGCATGGCGTGCGCTTGGGCTTGGGTTTGGGCCGGTGGGAGGGCGCCGATGAGGTAGGGCAGGGTGGTGCGGAGGATGGCGGGTGTCGCGCGTTCGCCTTGGCGGTGGAAAAGCAGGTTCTTGTTGGCGATCTCGCTCTGGCCCTGGAAGCAGAGCAGCGCGGCGTGCCTGATGTCCGCACCGGCGAGATGCCCGGTCGCGTTGTTCTCGCGGATGCCGATGCGTCGTCCCTGCTGCTCTCGAAGGGCCTCGGCGTCGAGTTCGGCCCTCAGCTCGTGATGGTCCAGCAGTTCCTGGTCCTGACTGAACCTCAGCATGGCCTGGTTGCGCGATGCCCGCTTGCGGCCGGGCACGGGCCTGGCGACGAAGGCCCGGCTGCCGTCCAGTTGGAACAGCGCGGCGTACCAGGAGACGGCAGTGGTGAGGGGCCCCATGGGCAAGGAGATGCCGTCATGGCCCAGGCAGTACTCGAGGATGTCGAGCAAGGAGCTCTTGCCGGTTGCCGATTCGCCCGTCACCACGTTGAGGGCACCGGGCGTGAAGGGGACGTCCCGGCGGTCACCGTGGTGGCTTTAGAGGCTGATCGCGAGCAGTTGCACCCAATCAGGGTGCCACGCCTAGAAGGGAAAACGCAGTGACGGTGTCAACCGTGGACAGCCATCCCCCCGCGGTCCTGGCCCGCTTGAGGATCTCGTCGAGCCCGACGGGAGCGTGCCCCGGCTCGCGGATCCGCCTGGCGGGTGCGCGCAGGCGGTCCTCGGCGAGCTCGAGGACCTCGTGCCGGAGGGCGAAACGCAAGCCCGCGCGGACCGGGTCCACCATGGCCTGCGCCTGGGCCGGGAACCCGGCGCGCAGGACAGGGTTCTTGCGGACGACCCAGGCAGCGAGCTGAACGGCTCCGGGACGGGCCGGCAGTGCCTCGCGTGTGCCGCGATGCAGGACGAGCGGGATCGCGAGGTAGGACAGCGCCCACGGCATGTCGGCGGCGGCGTGGGTGGAGCAGACGAGGGCGGCTTCGCGCAGGAGGCAGGCGATCAGGGCAGGGTTGAACATGGCGCTGGTCAGCGGCGGGCGTTCGCCCCATGCGGTGTCGACCCTGGGTGCCTGGTCCTGGCGGGTGGGTGGGAGGGTCATGGCTGCTCTCCCCGCAGGTCGGTGATGCGTTGTTCGTAGTCCACGTGCCAGCCGATGCGGCCCTCGTCGGCCAGGATGTGGCGCTGGCCGCGGGTGAAGTAGGCCTCATTGTAGTGCGGGCGGACACAGATCCCCGTCTTTTCCTGCAGGTCGCGCAGCAGCTTCCGCCCGGCGTGCTGCTTGACCTCCTCGCCAGCGTCGGCGCTGACTTCCATGGCCATCCACTCGAAGTCCCGGTCCCACTCGTCGACGAGTTCGTCTTGGACACGGTCCACTTCGCCTGGGGTCAGAAGGCCCTCGTCCAGGCAGCAGGATGGCCTGTGTGGAAGCCCGGTGAAAGTCGACGATTGCCCGTTGAAGGTTGCTGGGCGGGAACTTCACCCAGTGCATCTGCTGAACGAACAGCGCACTCGCGTTGTGATCGGCGACCTCGCTCGCGTCCACGTCCGCGAGTTGGAGGAAGGTCGGCAGGTCCTTGCGGGTGCAGCGGTCCCGGATCTCGGCAACCGCGGCGTGTGCGACACCCACCTCCACACCCGGCTGCGTACCGCGCAGCATGGCCAGCGCCTGCTGATCCCACCATTGCCACACCTGCGCCAGGAACGGGTCCTCGTGCCCTGTGGGCAGGGTCCAGTACAGCTGCTCGCGCACACCTGCGGCGATGTCCTCAATGTGCTCAGACCCGTCCGCCACGCGGATCCTGGACAAGAACGTGCGCTGGCCGGCGGTTTTCAGCTGCAGAAACTGCTCACGGGATCGACGCGTGACACTTGACTGCGCGTCAAGTGCCACAGCGAGCAGGCACTCCAGAGCCCACTGCTCGTCACGCGGGTGTGCGCGCAGCGCTGCGGCGGCGGAGTTCTCGGCTGCGGTCTGCGTGGTCACGAGTACGAGCGTCGGGGACCCTGTCCGTCGGCTGGGCGGCATTGTCCATCCACACCTTCAGCGTCGACCACAGGTCGGGAGAATAGTCGGTCAGGGTGCGCTGCTGCTTCTGGTGATGCTTGAGCTGCAGCAGTTCCGTCGGGCTGCCGTTTCCCTCCCAGGCGATATCGTCATGAAGTTCCAAGGTGATCACCGCATCGGGGCGGCGGTCACCGGTGCGCAGCAGTTCCAGCAGCGCCCACCAGGTCTGGTGCTGGTAGCCGAGCGCGCTCGGAGCAGCGCCATGCGCGGCGTTCGCCACCGAGGAGCCCCTTTGCCCTGGAGCACGCTCCAGTCATCCACCGCAGGTTCACAGATCCGACCGTGCCATTATCGGCGCTTGGCGGAGACGGTCCAAGCGGGCAAGGTGCGGTGGATTTGCTCGCCGCGCATGACATGGCGTCAGTGTCATGGCCGTGTCGTGTCCGGCCAAACCTGTGATCCAGTCGGTTCTCATGGTCTGCGGAGCGCCGCACACCGGGCTAGCGCTACCTGCCGCTCGCGCAGGCCACTGCGGGAAGACGGCTGGTGCCGCCCCGCCGACTCGCTCGCATGGCGGTGTCAGCAGTCGGCGGCACCACCACCTGCCTGCCGGTCCGGTGGAGTCGCGGCCTGCCACGCCCGCATCGCCGGTCTCCGTGCCTGCCCCCGCGCGGCTTCCGGGCCTGCGGACGGTGGTGGCCGAACGGGTCGTGTGGATTGGCCGCTGCTGGGGGCCTTCCCTGACGGGCTAGTGTCCTGCACCTGAAATGTCAGCTCTAAGTCTGCGTCAGGTTTCAGTGGTCGGCGGGTTGATTTTGGTGAGGTAGTCGGCGAGGGAGTTGA
>NZ_JBHYYB010000185.1:0-9402 GCF_042752535.1 Kitasatospora sp. NPDC059327
G
This sequence comes from Kitasatospora sp. NPDC059327, assembly GCF_042752535.1. NCBI lineage: Bacteria > Bacillati > Actinomycetota > Actinomycetes > Kitasatosporales > Streptomycetaceae > Kitasatospora > Kitasatospora sp. NPDC059327. The sequence continues at coordinate 2 of NZ_JBHYYB010000185.1, forward strand.
GGCGCGCCCCCCGCCCCCCACACCCCGACGGCCCGCCCGCGCGCCACCCCGCCCTGGGGGAACCACGCGCGCGGCCGTTCCGGGCCGGTCGGCGGGCCGGTCAGGCCCCGCCGCGCGGCGCGCGCCGCGCACCGACCGCCAGCACCACCACGGCGACCGTGATCACGAGGCCGAGCACCAGGCTCACCGGACCGGTACCGAGGTCGAGGCCGCCCCGCTCACGGCCGACGCCGGCCCAGTCGGCGAAGCAGGCCCCGAGCGGACGGGTCAGCACATAGGCCCACCAGAAGGCGAGCACGGACGGCATCCGCAGCAGCCGGTGACCGAGGGCGGGCACCGCGATCAGCGCGGCGAAGACCAGCCCGGAGGTCAGGTACCCCCAGCCGAAGGTGGCCGCGGTCAGGTCGCCGACGGCCGTGCCGAGCGCGAAGGTGGCCATGACGGCCGACCAGTAGAACAGCTCGGGCCGCCCACCGGAGACCGTCTCGACCGCGAGCGTGCCCTCCGTCCGGCGCCACAGCCAGAACACCAGGGCCAGCGCCAGGGCGAAGACGGGCGCGGACACCGCGTACGGCACGCCGAGGGCGACATGGGCGACATCGGCGGCCATGGTGCCGAACACGCTCACCATGACCACCGCCGCCCAGTAGACCGCCGGCAGATGGCGGCGGGTGCGCGCCTGGGCGAACAGCACCACCGCCAGCAGCAGGCCCGCCGAGCCGACCGCCGGAATCGGCCCCATCGTGCGGGCGAGGTAGTCGGAGGTGGTCTCACCCATCCCGGTGGTGAGGATCTTGACCACCCAGAACGCGGCCGTCACCTGCGGGACCTTGCTCCACACCGGCCGGCCGGACCCGGCCCGGCGGCCGGCCGCGCGTGTCATTGTCGTGCTGGCGCCCAAGACGACGGCGCTCCCTTCCCGAGGCGCGGCCCGGCCGCGCCGACCCGATGGTTCAGCCGCCCAGGACCGTGTTGCCGGTGATCGTGCCGGTCGCCCCGTCCACGGTCACCGCGTGCCGGACACCGTCCGGGCCGACCACCACGGCCCGCCAGGCCCGGCCGCCGCCCTGCTCGGCGACGGTGGTCAGCGACTCGACCTTGCCGCCGGCGACCCCGGCCACGGCCTTGGCGGCCGCGTCGGCCGCCTCCACGGAGGGCAGCGGCGCGGGCGCGGCCTGTCCGCCGTGCCCGTCCTCGCGCCCCTCGCCCTCGCGGCCGTCCTTGTGACCGCCCTGCCCCTGGTGACCGCGGCCCTCGCCGTCCCGCCCCGACGGACCCCGGTGACCGCGGCCCTCGCCGTCGCCTCCGCCGTGCCCCTGGTGACCGTCCTCGGCCGCCATCGCGTGCTTGCCGTGCCCCTCGCCCTCGTGCTGGACCGCCACCGCGGCCGCGCCACCGCCGATCACCACCACCGCCGCCGCACCGGCCGCGGCCCAGCGGGCCGGCCGCCCGCGCAGCCACCGCCGCCCGCGCAGCCCGTCGCGCAAGCCCTTACCGCCCGGCCGCGCCTGCGGTTCCGTACCTTCGACGGGCTCGCTCACCGCGCCCACCCCGATTCTGTGCCACGGCCCGGGCCCTGCGCCCGGACGACGGGGTCAGCATGACCGGGCGTCGCTGAAGGAGCGCTGAAGACCTGAAGACGGCTTCAGCGAACCGCCCCGGCGACCTGCCACCCTGGGGGCATGCGTGTACTGGTGGTGGAGGACGAGCGACGACTGGCCCTGGCGCTGCAGCACGGGCTGACCGCGGAGGGATTCACCGTCGACATCACCCATGACGGGCTCTCCGGCCTCGCCCGCGCGACGGACCACTCCTACGACGTGATCGTGCTGGACATCATGCTGCCCGGGCTCAACGGCTACCGGGTCTGCGCCCGCCTGCGGGCCGCCGGCAGCGACGCCGGCATCCTGATGCTGACCGCCAAGGACGGCGAGTGGGACGAGGCCGAGGCCCTGGACACCGGCGCGGACGACTACCTGTCCAAGCCGTTCTCCTTCGTCGTCCTGGTGGCCCGCCTCAAGGCCCTCGCCCGCCGCATCGGCAGCCGCGCGCCCCGGCGCACCGTCCTCGGCGACCTGGTGGTCGACTCCGCCGCCCGCACCTGCACCCGCGCCGGCACCCCGATCCCGCTCACCCCCCGCGAGTTCGCCGTCCTCGACCACCTCGCCCGCCGGGCCGGCGAGGCCGTCTCCAAACGGGAGATCCTCGAACAGGTCTGGGACAGCGGCCCCGACAGCGACCCCAACACCGTCGAAGTCCACGTCAGCGCCCTGCGGCGCAAGATCGACACGCCCTTCGGTCGCGCGGCGGTGCAGACCGTGCGCGGGGCCGGCTACCGCCTGGCGGCCGACGGTGGCTGAGCCGACCCCGGGCGGCGGGCCCGTCCGCGCCGTGCGCCGCCGGGCCCGCGCGCTGCTGCGCCGGTTCGCCCGGCACCCCCGCGTCGCCCCGCTGGTCGAGCGGCTGGCACCCCGCTCGGTCCGCACCCGCACCACCCTGGCCGCCTGCGCCAGCGTCGCCGTCGTGCTGCTGGCCGCGTCCGCCGCCGTGCTCCTGCTGCTGCGCGCCAACCTGGAACGCACCGTCGAGACGGGCGCCCGCGAACAGGCCCAGGTCGTCGCCCGGCTCGCGGCCGACGGCCACCTGGGCGCCGCGCTGCCCCTCGACCACGGCACCGACTTCATCCAGGTCACCGACGCCCGCGGCCGGGTGGTCGCCGCCAGCCAGAACCTCACCGGCCGCGCCGCGCTCGCCCCCGGCACCGGCGCCCGCGACGGGCACGACACCTACGACCTGCACGCCCTCGGCCGGGAACACCACCAGCGGGTCACCACGCTCACCACCGAGACGCCCACCGGCCCGGTCACCGTCCGCGTCGGCGCCTCCCTGCGCACCGCCGACACCGCCGAGGACCTCACCACCGCCGCCCTCGCCGCCCTCAGCGCGCTCCTGGTGCTCACCGTCGGCGCGCTCACCTGGCGCGCGACGGGCCGCGCGCTGCGCCCGGTGGAGGCGATCCGCGCCGAGGTCGCCGCGATCGGGGACCGCGACCTCGACCGGCGCGTCCCCGAGCCCCGCAGCGACGACGAGATCGCCCGCCTCGCCGGCACGATGAACGCCATGCTCGACCGCCTGGAGGCGGCCGGCACCCGCCAGCGGCGCTTCATCGCCGATGCCTCCCACGAGCTGCGCAGCCCCCTCGCGGTCCTGCGCACCCAGCTGGAGGTCGCCCGTACCCACCCCGACCCGGAGGTGCGCGCCGACCTGGTCGCGGGGGCCCTGGAGGACACCGAGCGCCTCCAGTCGCTCACCACCGACCTGCTGCTGCTCGCCCGCCTCGACGCCGGCGGCGGGGACCGCCCCGACGAGCCGGTCGACCTGACCGGGCTGGTCCGCACCACCGCCCTGGCCGGCGGGGCCCGGCCCCACCCGGTCACCCTGCACACCCCGGACGAGATCACCGTCACCGGCAACGCCCTGTGGCTCGGCCGGCTGCTGACCAACCTGCTCGACAACGCCCAGCGCCACGCCCGGCACCGCGTCACCGTCCGGCTGTCCAGGGACGGCGGCACCGGAGAGGCCGTGCTCGACGTCGCCAACGACGGGCCCCGGATCGATCCGGCCGACCGGGAGCGGATCTTCGAGCGGTTCACCCGCCTCGACGACGCCCGCAGCCGCGACGACGGCGGCACCGGCCTCGGCCTGCCCATCGCGCGTGACATCGCCGCCCTGCACGGCGGCAGCCTCACCGTCCGGGACGCCCCGGACGGCACCACGTTCCGCACCCGCCTGCCCGGTACGAGGGGGTAGCCCGGACGATCGGGGGGGGGACGCGACGGCGCGACCGGTCAGTGCCGCGCCGACGCGGTGTAGTCCGCGCGCAGCGTCACCAGGGCGCGCAGCAGGTCCCCGGTGCGCAACAGGGTGCGCCCGTCCGGCGCGTGGACGTCCCAGAGGGCGGCTCCCGAGCGGACGGCGACGCCGAGCTCCAGCGGCCGGGTGATGTCGGTGACGTCGCTGACCGCGATCCGGTCCTCCTCGGCGAGGGCGCAGTAGGTGCGGCCCATGCACTTGACGAGCCGGGCCCGGCCGGGAGCGAGCCCGCAGCCGGGGGGCTGCGGGCAGGAGGCGGTGGGGGATCCGCCGACCGGGCGGGGAGAGGCATCGAGCATGACCTGTCACTCCAAGGCATCGGACCGACACACAACGTCAACTGTGGCACAGGCCCGGTTCCCGCCAAAACGCCACCGCGCCGACGGCGTCCGGCGGATGAGGAGCGGGAGCACCTCACGGCACGGGGCCGAAAGGGTCGCTCCGGCTTCGGCCGGCGCTCGTTCGTACACCACACCGGGCGGCGGGGTGGGAGCGCCCTTCGCCGGCCGGGGCGGGGCACCGGCCGGCGGAGGGTCCGGACCTCGGGCAGGCGTTCGCGCGGCCCGGGTTGCGTTCGAACGGCGCCTCCCCCGGCCCTCGTCGAGCGGAGCGGCCGCCCGGGACGACCGCCGGGCGGGCCGGCGGCCGTCCCGGGCGCTCAGGCCGCGTAGCGGACCGGGAGTGCGGCGAGGCCGCGCAGGAAGTCCGAGGAGCGCCAGCGCAGCGAGCCCGGGGCCACCGCGAGTTCGAGCACCGGGAAGCTCGCCAGCACCTCGGTCAGGGCGACCTTGATCTCCTGCCGGGCCAGCTGGTGGCCGAGGCAGAAGTGCGGGCCGTGGCCGAAGCCCAGGTGGGCGGAGGTGGAGCGGGAGATGTCGAAGGCGTGCGGGTCCTCCCGCAGGGCCGGGTCCCGGTTGGCGGCCGACAGCAGGAAGCGGACCAACTCGCCCTCCCGGATCACCACGCCGCCGGCCTCGACGTCGCTCAGCGCGACGCGGTTGGTGGTGGACAGCAGTGACCCGCGGAACCGCAGGGCCTCCTCGGCGGCGGCCCCCGCCAGCGCCGGGTCGGCCCGCAGCCCGGCCAGTTGCTCCTCGTGGGTGAGCAGTTCCAGCAGGGCGCTGGCGATGACGTAGGCGGTCGTGACGTGCCCGGCGAACAGCAGCACCGAGCTGAAGCCGACGAGTTCCTCCCGGGTGAGCGCCGAGCCGTCGTCCAGCTCGGCGGTGACGAGCTCGCTGAGCAGGTCCTCGGTGGGCTCGGCGCGCTTGGCCTCGACGAGGTTGGCGCAGTAGGCCGCGAACGCGTCCTTGGCGGCCTCCCGGACCGGCGCCGACGGCGAGTCCATGTTCTTGACCCGGGTGTGGAACACCTCGCGGTCGGCCAGCGGGACGCCGAGCAGCTCGCAGATCACCTCCAGCGGGAAGGGGTTGGCGAAGGCCTCGATCAGGTCGACCGTCCCCTCCCGGGGCAGCCGGCCGAGGATGCCGCGGGCGATGTCGACCAGCCGCGGTTCGAGCTTGCGGACCGTCCGGGACGCGAAGGCGGCGCTGACCAGGCGTCGGTAGCGCGCGTGGTCGGGGTTGTCCTGCTCGAAGAGCACGATCGGGGCGTCGGGGGTCTGCGCGGCGCTCGGCGCGTGGGTGTGGAGGTCGTTGGAGAGCCGGGAGTCACCCAGCAGCCGGCGGGTCAGCGCGGCGTCGAGGACGGTCCAGGCCTCGACGCCGTCGGCCTGCCGGGTGCGGATCACGGGGTGCCGGCGGGCGAGCTGTCCGAGCTCGCGTTCGGCGTCGGGGAGTGCGGAGACCTGGACGAGGTCGAGGACGGGGATCACGGTGGTCCTTCCTGCGCGCCGGGGATCCGGGCCGGGAGTGGGGAGGGGTCAGGAGCCGGGGATCTGCGGCAGCTCGCGCAGCCAGAGGTGACGGCTCGCGATGCGCCAGCGCTCGCCCTCCTTCTCCAGCAGGTCGACGTAGGAGCCGCTGCGGCCCGGCTCGTTGCGGCCGTCGTCGAACGCGAAGCTGACGGAGAGCAGCGAGCGCGCCTCGGCCGTGGTCGCGTCGAGCCGGGTGACCAGCGTGTTGGCGGTCAGGTGGCGCTGGTGCGCGCCCCGCACCCCGGTGTTGTGCCGGTACAGCGCGGCCATCGCGGCCACGATGTGCTTGCGCGTGGTCACCGCGGGCGGGAAGCCCTCCGGCTGGGGGGTGAAGGTGAAGACGGCCTGCTCGGTGAAGAGATCGCCGAGCGCCTCGAAGTCCCCCGAGTCGTAGTACAGGCTGTAGGCGGCGACGACGTCCTGGATCGCGGCCCGGTCGGCCAGGAAGGCCGGGTCGAGATGCCCGGTCGATCCGGGGACGAGTCGGGTGCGGGCGGGCGCGGTGTCGGTCATGAGCGGTGTTCCCCTTGGTCGAGTGCCGGACGTGGTGGGTCGGTGGGCGTCAGCGCGGCGCCGGGGCGAGAGCCGCGATCCAGTCGCGGACGGCCGCGCCGGTCCGGGCCGCGTGCTCGCCGATCATCGTGCAGTGGTCGCCCTCGACCTCCAGGGCGGTGTGCTCGTGCGGCCAGGACGAGCGCCACTCCTGACCGGTCATCGGCTCCTCGGGCGAGCCGGGCACGCAGCGGGACGGCCGCACGAACAGGGTGGGCACGGCGGTCCGCTCCGGCTCCCAGCCGCGGAACATCCGCCGGTACCGGCCGATCGCGGTGAGGCCGACGTAGCCGAGCGCGGTGAACGCCTGCCGGCGGACGATGACCTCGTAGTTCATCGCCCTGCGCATCTGCCGGGACATGGTGGCGGGCAGGTAGGTGTCCAGCAGGACGAGACCGGCCGGCGCGGTGCCGAGCGCCTGGAGGCGGGCGGCCACGCCCTGGGCGAGCCAGCCGCTGGACGAGTAGCCGAGCAGCACGAACGGCTCGCCCTCGGCGCAGCGCAGGGTCGCCTCGGTCAGCACGTCGAGCAGGACGTCGCGGGAGGCGGCGAGCGGCTCGCCCGCGCGGAAGCCGGGGACGGTGAGGACCGCCGTGCCGGAGAACCCGTCGAAGGCGGTCGCCAGCCGGCCGAACTGGAGGGCGCCGTCGACCGGCGCGAACGGCGGGAAGCAGATCAGCCGGGGTCGGTCGGCACCGCCCTGCGACATCCGGACGAAGCCCGGTGCCCCGGCCAGCAGTGCCGGGTCGTCACAGCTCTCCCGCAGCCCGGAGGCGCCGACCAGCAGCGCCTCCGCGTCGTCCATCTGGCCGCGCAGCGCGAGTTGCCGGTAGACGGAGCCGAGCAGCTCGTTGGAGTCCTCGGCGCCCGGCTCCGGCCGCGGGCCGCGGCGCACGGCCGTGCCGTCGCCGAGGGCCTCGGCCAGGTGCGCGGCGAGGGCGACCGGGGTCCCGTGGTCGTAGACGAGGGTCGACACCAGGTCGAGTCCGGTCGCCTCGGCCAGCCGGTTGCGGAGTCCGACGGTGGCGAGCGAGTCGAACCCGAGGTCGCGGAAGGGCTGTTCCGGGTCGACCGCCCGGGCGTCGGTGTGGCCGAGCTGCGCGGCGACCTCGGTGCGGACCAGGTCCAGCAGTTCGGCGGCGAGCTGCGCGGGCGAGCGCTCGACGGACCGGTCCCGGAGCGGGTGCGCCCCGGAGTCTGCCCCGGAACCGGCCGGGTGCTCCGCCACCGACCCCGCGGCGGGCGCGAGTTCGCTGATCAGCGGACGCGGCCGGGCCGCCGTGTAGCTCTGGGCGAGCCGCGCCCAGTCCACGTCGGCGACGGTCACGTGGCCGAGGTCCTCGGCCAGTGCCTGGCCGAGGGCGGTCAGGGCGGTGGCGGGTGCCATCGGCCGTACTCCCAGGCGGTCCAGGTGACGCCCGGCCGCGCCGTCGGCCATGCCACCGGCCGCCCAGGGGCCCCAGGCGACCGCCGTCGCGGTGAGCCCGCGGTCGCGGCGCCGGAGGGCGAGCGCGTCGAGGTAGGCGTTGGCGGCGGCGTACGCCCCCTGGGCGGTGCCGCCCCACACGCCGGCGCCGGAGGAGTAGAGGACGAACGCGTCGAGGCCGGCGGAGCCGAACAGCTCGTCGAGGGCCAGCGCCCCGGCCACCTTGGCGGTGACGGTGGCGGCGATCGCGGAGGGGTCGGTGTCGGCGAGCCGGGCGGGACCGGCCACTCCGGCGGCGTGCACCACCGTACGGATGTGCGGGAGTTCGCCGTGCAGGAGGTCGCGCAGCCGGGCCGGCGCGTCCGGGGCGGCGAGGTCGCAGGCGAGCGTCACCAGCTCGACGCCCGAGGCCGCGAGGTCGGCCCGCAACCCGTCGAGCCCCGGGGTGTCCGGGCCGCGGCGGCCCAGCAGCAGTACCCGCTCGGCCCCGTGCGCGGCCAGCCATCGGGCGGTGTGCCCGCCGAGCGCGCCCGTGCCGCCGGTGATCAGCGCGGTGCCGCCGGTCCGCCACCGGGCGGGCCGGGCCGGCCCGTGCTCGGCCGGCCCCCGGGTCAGCCGGCGGACGAACGTGCCGAGCGGGCGGATCACGATCTGGTCCTCCGCGCCGGGGCCGGCCAGGACGGTGGCGAGGCCGGCCAGGGCCCGGTCGTCGGGCAGCGCCGGCAGGTCGACCAGGCCGCCCCAACGGTCCGGGTGCTCCAGGCCGATGACGCCGCCGAGGCCCCAGATCCCGGCGCCGACGGCGGACCCGAGGTCCTCGCCCGTGACGGAGACCGCGCCGGCCGTCAGGCACCAGAGCGGGGCGGCGACGCCCGCGTCGCCGAGGGCCTGGACCAGGGTGGTGGTGGCGGCGACCGCGTGGATCAGGCCAGCGCCGTCCGCGGCCTCCGCGTCGCCCTGGTCCTGGTCCGCCCCGAGCAGCGAGACGATCCCGGCGTAGCCGTCCGTCGGGCCCGACCCGCCGATCCACCCGGCGAGTTCGGCGCGGTCCGCGGTCTTGGCATCCAGCTCCCGGCGCAGCACCTCGGCCCCGTGGCCGGACAGCGCCTCGGCCACCGCGTCGCCGAGGCCGCCGCCGGCGGCGGTGTGGACGAGCAGCCAGCGGCCGGCCGGCCCGGCTCCGGTGGCGGCGGCGCCGGACCACGGCTCCCACCGCACCTCGTAGCGCCAGTCCCGCGCCGTCCGCGCGGCCCGGCTCCCGGTGCGCCAGGACGACAGGGCGGGCAGCAGGTCGTGCAGCGGGGCGTCCTCGGGCACCTCCAGCAGGGCGGCGATGCCGCCGGTGTCGGAACGCTCGACCCCCGCCCAGAAGCCGGCGTCCCCGGCGTCCGCCGCGCCGGGCTCGACGGCTACCGGCTCGGCGGCGGGCGACTCGGGTTCGAGCCAGTAGCGCCGCCCCTGGAACGGGTAGGTCGGCAGGTCGACGCGGCGCGCCCCCGCCAGCCCGGCCGCCCAGTCGACCGGTGTGCCCCGGACGAAGGCGGCGGCCAGCCCGGCCGCGAAGGTCGCCGCCGGGGGCCGGTCGCGGCGTTGGGTGGGGATCGCCGCCACCCCACCACCCGCCGTGCACTCCGCCACCATCGCCGTCACCACCGCGTCCGGCCCCACCTCCAC
>NZ_JBHYYB010000186.1:0-8809 GCF_042752535.1 Kitasatospora sp. NPDC059327
TCACGCTCGATGATCCACTGGGCCATGGTCAACTCCATGACCAACCGCCTGACCGCCAGCCCGGACAGAACCGGGCAATACCTCCGTCCGAAACCGCTCGCGGAAGCCCAAACCGGTATCGAACGCCCTCTAAGGTGCGACACAGCGCGCCCCGGACGGTCTGGAGAGGCAGCCGCTCGCCACACTCACAGGCCAGTCGGGGGCTTGGTTGTCCACGTCTCATCATGATTACTTCGTTGCGCCACGGAGCGCGGTCGCCCTAGCGTGCCGGTACGAGGAGCGGCGGCTGCCTGCAGCGGCCTGAAAGCACTAGAGGGGTCCATGTATCTGGCACGCGTGCAGGCCGAGAACTTCCGTATCTTCGGCGGGCCCGCCACCGACTCGGATCCCGGGTCGGCTCTGGACCTCACTCTTCGGCCGGGCCTCAGTGTCCTGGTCGGGGAGAACGACAGCGGCAAGAGCGCCGTGATCGACGCGATCCGGCTGTGCCTGACATCGAACGCCGACTTCACCCGCGTCACAGCGGACGACCTCCACTACGGGCCGGGGGGCAGGGCCGACTACCTGCAGATCAGCTGCACGTTCGAAGGCCTCGACGAGAGCGAGCTCGGCTCGTTCGGGGAGTTCCTTACCTCACTGCCGGGTGAGGCATCCCGGCTGACCGTGACCCTGCGGGCCGAGCCGTTCGACCCGGATGCGCCCCACCGCCTGTCGGTCAGGGTCCGCGCGGGTGACACCGCCCTCGACGGCGAAGTCCGCGAGCGCCTGCGCGCGACCTACCTGCGGCCGCTGCGCGACGCCGAGGGAGAGATGCGGGCCGGCCGCAACTCCCGGCTGTCGCAGATCCTCACCCAGTACCCCGGGATGCAGGAGCAGCGCACGGACGACTTCGACTCCGCCGAGGACAGCGCCGGGACCCTGGTGGGCATCCTTCAACGTGCCGACCACCACATCAACGCCAACACGCTGGTACAGAAAGCCCGCAACGAGCTCAACAACGGATACATGAGCAGATTCACCATCGGCCAGGACACCCTGTCCGGCGCCATCAGCATCGCCACTACCGCGTCGCTCCAGAGCGTCCTTGAGCGCCTCGAACTGGCCTTCGCACCCGACCCCGGCCTCACCGAGTCCACCCGTCATGGTCTCGGCTACAACAACGCCCTGTACATGGCCGCCGAACTCCTCCTGCTGGGCCGGGAGAGCACCTCCCCGATCCTCCTCATCGAGGAGCCCGAGGCCCACATGCACCCGCAGTTGCAGACCCGCGTCGTCGACCTGCTCCAGGAACGCAGCCGTGGCGAATCCCCTGTCCAGATCATCTCCACCACCCACAGCCCGCACATCGCCTCCAGCGTGCCGGTCGAGCACCTGACCCTCGTCGCCGGGGGGAACACGTTCCCGCTCCGGCCGGAGCACACCGAACTCGACGCCTCGGACTACGCGTTCCTCAGCCGGTTCCTGGACGCCACCAAGGCGAACCTCTTCTTCGCCCGGGCCGTCGCCATGGTCGAGGGAGACGCGGAGGTACTACTCCTCCCGGCGCTCGCCCGCGCCATGGGCCACTCGTTCGCCGAGAACGGTGTCAGCATCGTGAACGTCGGCAGCACTGGTCTGTTCCGGTACTCCCGGATCTTCCAGCGCAAGGACTCCGCGCTGCCGCCAGTGCGAGTGGCCTGCATCACGGACATGGACCTGGCGCCCGACAGGGCTGATGCCGAAATGGCCAAGAAGCTCAAGCGGTGGAGCAGCCTCACCGAGGGCGAGCGGCGCAAGCGCATCCTCAAGAAGCAGGAGCGAGACGGCGGGGCCGTCCGGACCTTCGTATCGAACTGGTGGACCCTTGAATACGACTTGGCGCGTGCGTCGTGGTCGATGGCAACGCTGATGCACCAGGCAATCAGCGCAGCGAAGGGCACCAAGTGGCCAACGGCGGAGGACCTCGTGGGGATCGAGGAGACCGCGGCCATGGAGGTGAAGAAATGGCAGGAGGACGACCTCCTCTCGCCGGAGGAGTGCGCGCTCAGGATCTACGCCCCGCTGCGTGTGGGAAACACCAGCAAGTCGATCGCGGCCCAGCACGCCGCCCGCCTTCTGGAGACTTCCGGCATCACATCCAAGGACCTGCCGACCTACCTGGTGGAGGCGGTCGGCTACCTGTGCGGGAGTACACAGCCGTGACGCTGCCCCTGTCCCCCACCGCCCTGGACCGCAGCAGCATCGAGGCCACAGCCCGGAGCATGGGCCTTGCCCTGACGCTTCCAGAGCAGTTCGCGTTCCTGGAGGCCCGCGGCCCGCTGCACCTGCAGGCAGCCCCGGGCTCGGGCAAGACCACCCTCGTCGCCCTGAAACTCGCGCTGGTGGCAAACGGCTGGTCCTCCGACCGCCAGGGCATCTGCGTCCTGTCCCACACCAACACCGCCACCCAGGAGATCACGAGCCGGCTGACCGGGCGGGCACGACGACTGGAGCACTACCCCCACTTCATCGGGACGATCCAGACTTTCGTCCACACCTTCCTCGCACTGCCGGCCCTGCGCTCACGGAAAATCTCCACCCGCAGCGTTGACGACCGTACCTACGCCGCCCAGGCCCGCCGGCTCCTGAACCTGGGCCAGTTCAAGACGCTCCAAACCTTCACACGGCAACGGGCCGCCGACGGGCTGAAGATGGTCACCGAGGCCACCTACGTCTTCGACCCCGCCGAGCCGGACCTGCAGATCCAGACCGGCAACCTCAACCGCGGCACAGCCAGTTACAAGCAGCTGATGAAACTGAAGGAGTACCTCCTCCTGCGCGGTGTCTTCCGCTACGCCGACATGTATGCGATCGCCGCCCGCCACCTGCACCAGAACCCCCACCTTGCCGCCGGCCTGCGCTCCCGGTTCCCCTTTGTCCTGATCGACGAGATGCAGGACACCGGCGAGGAGCAACGCCTTCTGCTGGAGGCGGTGTTCGGGGCTGACGCCGTCGTGCAGTGCGTGGGAGACGTCAACCAGCGCATCCTCGGCACGGACGACTCCGGGCCTGCAGCAATGGGCTTTCCGGGCAAGGAGGCGATGGAGCTCCCGGTGAGCCTGCGTTTCGGCACGGGCCCGGCGAGAGTGGCGAGCAGGCTGGCGGTCCACCGACCGCAGGAGATCCGCGGCCACGGCCCCGAGAGCGCTCTGGCTGTCATCACCTTTACCGAGGACAGCATCGCCCGCGTCGTGCCCGCCTTCGGTGAACTCGTCCGGCGGACAGTGCCGCCCGAAGCCGCCGCCTCGTACCCGCCGAAGGTCCTCGGCGCCCGCGAGAGCCCGGGAACCTCACAGCTTTTCCCCCGCGCGCTCGGCTGCTACCTGCCCCGGCCGGACACAGGGGAAACAGTCGAGGTGAGCCGGCTGCTGCACGCCTACCGCAGCGCCAGGACGGTCCTGCTGAACACCGGCCACACCGGCCCCGCGATCAATCTCCTGTGGGGAGCCGTCCGCGCCCTGCTCTGGGAGCTGCAGACGTCCACCACCGCCGTGGCCCTGTCCGACAGCCTGCCGCCGTTCCCTCAGCTCGACCGCACCCCCGGCACACCGGGCCACCATCTGCGCATGCTCCTGGTCAAAGCGCTGCACGGCAACTGCGACACCCCCGCAGCTTGGGGCACGTTCCTCGACCGCCTCGGGGAACTCGTGCAGGAGGCTGTCGGCGCCCCCGTCTGGGTGGAGGACGACACCCGCGCCCGCTGGCTGGCCTACACGCCGGCGCCGGATACCCCGGACGAGTCCTTGCCACCGGTACTCACGGCCACCGTCGCAAGCGCGAAGGGCGAGACGCACTCCGCGACTCTCGTCCTCGAGTGCGTCACGAAGAACGGAAAGGGCCACGATCTCGGCAGCCTTCTCCCCGTGATCACCGGGGAGACTCCCGCCAGCAGCCTCAGGGCCACCGGCCGACACGCCGCGATGACCACCTTCGTCGCGGCCACCCGCGCCAGGTACCTGCTCACGCTCGCCGTCCACGAGGACCGCGCGAACCTCCACCTCGGAGCCCTGGCACGCGACGGCTGGTCCATAGTCAGCCTCTGAGAGGGCGCGCAGCGCAGGCAATCAACCTGTCCTGGAGTGGCATCAGCGTGGCATCACACTCCAGCGGATGAAGCTATCTCCCCTCCAAGGGGATCTGTCTCAGTGGGACGTTCAGTCCTGGCCAGGGGCCTTCCATCGCACTGACGTTCGCCCGACCTTCTCTGGCCCAGCTGACCGGCATCTACCACTGATCTCCGGCCGGGCCAAGACGCGAAATCTGCGGACCCTCTCTGTGTCAGCCCGCCCACCGGGCGCCGCCGCCTGTCCGAGAGGGGACGCCGTGATCGCGCACCTTCAGCGCGCCGCCAGCACCGCCGCGCTGATTCCCGCCCTCTACGGGGCAGGACGACCCCCGCTACCGGCTGCGGCCCCGGCTGATCGCTGCCGACTTCCGCGGCGCCGACAAGCAGCTTACCCTTTTCGGCGACCCGCAGGAGGTCCTCGGCGGCGGTGTCCTGGACGCCCCGGCCGGGCGGATCGGTTCCCGGGCACCCGAGCGGCCGGTGTGGATGTGCTCGGTGCGCTCCGATCCCCGCCACCCGGACCTGACCGACGCCCAGTGGGCCGATGTCGCCCGGCGCCTGGTCTCCGCAACCGGGATCGCCCCCGAAGGTGATCTGGACGGCTGCCGGTGGGCGGCGATCCGCAATCTCGACCGTTCGGTGCACATCGTCGCCACCGTCGTCCGCGAGGACGGTTCCGTCCGGGGCACCTACCGGGACGCCTTCCACGTGCAGGCCGAGTGCAGCCGCATCGCCGCCGACCTCGGCCACCTCACCCGGTCCGTTCCTTCCGTCACCACGGCCAAGGACTACCGCATGCCCGCCCCCGTGATCACCATCAGCATCGAGCCGAGCGGCAGCGTCGTCGCCAAGGGATCCAGCGACGACCTCGCGGCCACCCTGCTCAGGCACGCCGGGTTCCGGCAGATCGAGGACTGGCATGGCCGCCGGCACGGGCTGCCGTCCACCACCGCTGCGGCCCACCGCGCGGCCATCGCCACGCACGCCACCGAGATGCTGCGCGCCGCCCGCTACAGCGTCGACCTCGATCCCCGGCTCGACACCGGCCAGCCAACTGTCACCGCCGACCGGTACGGTCTCGCCGACGCGGGCGAGCGGATCCTCCAGCTCACCGACCAGATCCGGGGCGCCACCGACTTCAGGGAGTTCTCCGAGGTCCTCGACCGGCTGCTCAACCCGGACGACGGTGTGCTTCTCCGGGTCCACGAGGCTTTGGAAGCCGCGTCCGAGCAGATCACCGACCTCGATCCCGAGCAGTTCGCGCTGTCCGACCGGTTCGGCGTCGCGTCCGACTTCATCTCCACCGCCCAGGGTGAGCTGGGTGAAGCGCTCGACGAGGTGCATCGTGCCCGGTCCCACGAGGCCCGCAACGACACCGCCTGGACCGCTACGCCCTACTCCGCTGCCGCCACTGGCGCGGCCCGGGCCACCTCACCCGCCGTCGCCGCCCGCGGCGTGAACGCCGCTGCCCTGCCTGCCGCCGCGCCACCGTCCGCGGCACGCCCCACGGGCCGCAGCCGCTGAAACGCCTCCCCCAACACGTAGGAGCAGGCCCGTGATCCGCGCGAGAGCCGAGCGCGCCCCGCCCCCACCCGCTCGCACACCCCGGAGCCCACCGACTTCTACCGGCCGGCCCACCAGGCCCTCTTCGCCGCGATGCGGACGCTCAGTGCCAGGGATCGGCCGAGCCATGGGGCCGACGGCAGCGTGCCGCTGTCCTGGGTGACCGACACCGTCCACGAGGCCGGCCACCACGCGCGCGGGCTGAGCGCCTCGTACGCGCACACCCTGATCGCCACGTGCCCGCGCCCGCAGAACGCCCCGGTCTACGGCCGGATGGTGCTCGAAGGGTCCATCCACCGGACGGTGACGGAACACGCCGTCCGACTGGAGGACGCCGCCCGGATCGACGCCGAGCAGCATCAGGTCGACAGCGTCCTCCACTACGCCGATGTCCCGGCGGGCGTGCTCGGTGGCCTCGCGCGCCGCTGGGGCACCGAGCCCCGGCCGGTCCCGCCACCGAAGGCGCCGGCCGTCGCGAAGCCGAGTGCGCCGCCGGTCGGGCCCGAGCAGACCGAGGACGAGCGGTTCCTGCTGGCTGTTCTCGTCGGCCAGCCCGCGGCGATGGCGGAGGTCTACGACTGGCTGCGGCCCGACGACTTCGCCGACGTCGGCCACGGCCAGATCTACCGCTGTCTGGGCGCCCTTCACCACCGGGGCGAGCCGATCGACGAGGTGACCGCCCTGTGGGAGGTCCAGCGGCACGGTCTGCTGGCCAATGGCACGCTCTCACGCGAACACGTCGAGACCCTCTTCGGCGGACCGGGCGCAGGCTCGGCCGAATGGCTGGGTGACCAAGTCATCCGCTCCTCGGTCGTCCGCGCCGCCACCGGAGCCGCCACCGCGATCAGGGCCCTGGCCGAGGAGAAGGCCCTGGCACCCGGCCGTCTCATCGGCCAGGCCTTGCACGCCTTCGGGCCACTGGACGAGGTTCGGGCCCGCTGGAACGGGACTGGTCCACCACAAGCGCCCCCAACCGAGGCCGAGCACGCCGCCCGAGCGACCGCCGCGCTCGCCCGCAGCCCAACGCCGGCGGCCAACCGCTCCACCACGCCTCTCCGCCGCGAAACGGCCGCCGGTCCGCAACCGCGCCGAGATCTCAACGCCGCCGAGCCCAATCGCCCGACCAGGAGCCCTTCATGACCATTTCGACTGCCGAGTGCCAGGCGCTGGACGGCCTCGCCGACCGCTTGGCCGCGCACCGTACCTCCCTTCCCAGCACTGCTATCCCCTTCCGGCTGCCCGAACCAGCCGTCGTCGCCCGACAGCTCGGCGAACTCGGCCACCTCATCGCGGAAACGAGCACGAACTTCCACAAGTGGATCACTGCCGAGCCCTCGTCCGAGAGCAGCATCCGCGCGGCCACGGCCTTCGCTGCCGCAACCGACCACCTCGGCCAAGTGGTCTCCGCGCTCGGGGCCATCACCAGCCAGCACGCGTGCTTCGCCCGCACAGAGGCGCTCCGGGACCGGCCCGATGTCGCCGCCTCGCGAAAGACCGTTCTTCGGGTGCTCGACCTCGCTGTCTCCAATGCGCAGGAGGAGCTGGACGAGGCCATCGGACGCCTCCGGGCGGAGTCGTCAACGATCACCCAGCTCGCCGGGCGAGCGCGGCTTCAAGCCGCGCTCCCGCACGGCGGAGGCCCGCCCGTCCGCTACCGATGTTCTGCCGACGTCCGCTCCCGCAACCTCGCCATCGACCGTCCGGAAGGCGCGGTGACGGCCGCTACGTCGCAGAATCCCGACCTGCTGCTCGGGACCCCATGCTCCGGATACGGCGCGCTCAACCTCGCGCTCCAGACAACAACGGCTTCCTTCTCAAGGCATGGTCGTCGCGCACTGCTCCCGTTCTCTTTCGGCCTTCCGGAGCGAGCTTCAGCGATTCCCGTGGCGTTGCGGGGGTGCGCAACAGCCCTAGTGTCCTGAGTCGGGAATTCGCTTCAAATATCCGGCGAGGCGTTCGAGGATCTCGTCTGCGGTCTTGGTCCACACGTAGGGCTTCGGTTCGGTGTTCCAAGTGGCAATCCAGTCGCGGATGTCGGCTTCGAGGGCCTGGACGGACTTGTGGACGCCTCGCCGTATCTGCTTGTTCGTCAGCTCGGCGAACCAGCGCTCGACCAGGTTCAGCCAGGAGGAGCCGGTCGGGGTGAAGTGCAGGTGGAAGCGAGGATGTGACACCAGCCAGGTCTTGACCGCCGGTGTCTTGTGAGTGGCGTAGTTGTCCAGCACCAGATGCACGTCCAGACCCTCTGGAACCTCCTTGTCGAGCCGGAGCAGGAACTTCTTGAACTCCTCGGCACGGTGGCGGCGGTGCAGCGATCCGATGACCTTGCCGGTGGCGACCTCGAGTGCGGCGAAGAGGGTGGTGGTGCCGTGGCGGACGTAGTCGGCCGTCATCCGCTGCGGCACGCCCGGCATCATCGGTAGCACAGGCTGGGAACGGTCGAGTGCCTGGATCTGCGACTGCTCGTCCACGCAGAACACCAGGGCCCGCTCGGGCGAGTCGAGGTACAGGCCGACCACGTCGTGGACCTTGTCCACGAAGTACGGGTCGGTGGACAGCTTGAACGTCTCGGCGCGGTGCGGCCGCAGTCCGAACGCGCGCCACACCCGTGACACGGTGGACTGCGACAGACCGGTCTCCTGGGCCATCGACCGGGTCGACCAGTGCGTGGCGTCCTTCGGCGTGCGTTCCAAGGTCTTGGCCACCAGCTCGGCCACCTGCTCGTCCGTCACCGTGCGGGGACCGCCGGGCCTGGGCATGTCGCCCAGGCCGGGGATCCGGTGCTCGACGAACCGGGCACGCCACCGGCCGACCGCGTGTGGCGTCGATCCCAGCCGCTCCGCGACCTCCTAGTTCGACACGCCGCTCGCGCACTCCAGGATGATCCGGCACCGCAAAGCCCAAGCCTGCGGCGTCGACCGGCGACGAACCCACCCCTCCAGGGCAGCCCGCTCATCATCCGACAACACCAACTCGGCCTTCGGCCGACCCGTCCGCGCCATAGCCCCAGTCTATATTTATGAATGAAATTCCAGACTCAGGACACTAGAAGCACTGTCGGTGAGCGGCTGGACTCTGTTGTGCATTTCGGCCGGGGCTGTGCGGTGAGTTGGTAGGCGAGGCGGGACAGTCGGCTTGTCCGGGGCTTGGGGTTGATCGGGT